>CAZVFM010000208.1:0-3150 GCA_964626095.1 uncultured Roseivirgaceae bacterium
AAGCTGAATTTTGGTTTGGCAATAGCGAGGCAGACACCCGCTGGCCACCCGCCAGTTACCTCGCAGAGTTCAAGTCTTATCAGAAGGGTAATGTATTTCACTATAACAAACGGAGCATCCCGGAGCGAAACGCTTACGATTGGCAGGAGCTGGCTGTAGCCCGTCCCGATCTTGTCATGGCTGATATTGCCTCCATTCTTTATCCTGAAATTCTGCCCAACTACAGTCTTTTGTTTTTTGAAAAAGTAAAGCTCACAAAAAAATAACATGAACACAATTGTCAGTACATCTGCTCCATTTCGCATTGGTTCAATTCGTTTGCTTGATGCTAAACGAATTGCCGTTTTTATTCTCCTGTTAGGATTGGTTATTCTCCTATTCCTGCTCGAACTCGGAATCGGTGCCGTGCCCATTCCGGTTGCCGAAGTAATAAAAGCGTTGTTGGGAACAACAGAAAGTGAAACAACTTCCAAGATCATTACCGAACTTCGCTTGCCACGCACCATTGCGGCTGCATTAGGTGGCGCTGCGCTGGGCGCAGCCGGTCTTCAACTGCAAACTTTATTCAGGAATCCATTAGCCGAACCTTGGACGCTTGGCCTGATGGCCGGTGCACAATTGGGGGTAGCACTAGTGGTTACTACGGCATCGGTAGTCGGTTCGACTGTGTTACAAAAGTTTGAATTCTTCAGTCACATGAGTATAGTAGCTGGTGCAAGCCTTGGCTGCATTTTCGTTTTATTGATGATGGTTTCCATAAGTCGGTATGTTAACACCATTACGCTATTGATTTTTGGTTTAATGCTCGGCTTTCTTTCGCAGGGCCTTATCAGCATCATCTTACATTTCACCAATCAATCACAAGGAAAAATTTTTGCGGGCTGGAATGATGGCAGCTTTGCCGGAGTGTACTGGGAACAACTCCCTTTCCTTTCCTTTTTTGTTGTTGTGGGTATCATTATCAGCCTGGCGCTTGTCAAGCAATTAAACGCGTTACAATTGGGTGAGAATTACGCAGCCACGATGGGCATGAACGTAAAGCGTTCACGGATTCTTATTTTGTGTTCAGCAGTATTGCTTACTGCACCTGTAACTGCGTATTGTGGTCCTATCCTATTTCTGGGCATGATTATTCCGCACCTTACCCGTGGTATCTTCAGTTCGGGTGATAACAAAATTCTGATGCCAGGTGTGTTGCTCACCGGCTCCAGTATTGCACTTGCAGCCGACTTAATGGTTCATCTTCCCTGGGAGCGACATTTTTTACACCTCAATGCCATCGCTGCAGTAATTGGCGCTCCTGTAGTGATGTGGGTCATTATTAAAAATAAAAGAATGAGCTCGTTGTAAGTAAGATAGTTATGGAGAAAATTCTGGAAGCAAAATCATTGGCAGCGGGTTACACACTTTCCCGAAAGGAAAAAAAGGTGGTGGTAAGCGGCATCAACCTTTCCTTGATGAAAGGAGAATTGGTTTGCCTATTAGGTCCAAATGGAGCTGGAAAGTCAACCCTAATGCGTACCCTTTCGGGAACGCAGAAACCATTGAATGGCGAGGTGATACTGGATGGTTTAAATATTCACCAAATCCCTTCGCGTACACTCGCCAAAAAATTGAGCGTGGTTTTAACCGAACGCGTTGAAGGAGGATTACTAACAGCTTATGAGGTGGTTAGCCTGGGTCGTTATCCTTATACTAACTGGTCGGGCACGTTAACAGAACATGACCATCAGATTGTTTCCTGGGCCATAAATCAGGTTGATGCGGATGAGTTTTCTTTACGGACACTTACTGAATTGAGCGATGGGGAGCGACAAAAAATTATGATGGCACGCGCACTGGCGCAACAACCACAAGTGATGATACTCGATGAGGTTACTGCCTTTCTGGATTTGCCCAGGCGTGTTGAATTTATGCGCTTGCTTCGAAAGATGGCGCACGAAACCGACCGCGCAATTTTATTATCTACACACGACCTTGACCTGGCCTTGCGCAGTGCGGATAAAGTCTGGTTGCTGCCTAAAGCAGGCGCACTGGTAGAAGGTGCTCCCGAAGATCTTGTATTGAATGGCTCATTCCAGAACGCGTTTGCCAGCGAAGGCATTCAGTTCGATTCAGCTACAGGCTCATTCAATATACATACCTCATTAATACCCCGCGTTTACCTCACAGGTAATGCAGATGCTCGCGTTTGGACGCAACGTTCGCTGGAACGAATTGGTTTTGCAAGTTGCGATCGTGAGGAAGAGTCGTCCTTTACTATAACCGTTGAATCTTCCGGTTGGAAGTTGCTCATAGGTGATGAAGAATTTAACCATAAAAGTATTTACAGTTTGATTGGTGACATTAAACGTAAACAACATGAACTTACTAAATGACCTCCGGTACGCAGGAAGGGTGCTTTCCAAACGGAAAGGATTTTCGTTGGTAGTAATGATGACGATGGCCATTGGCATTGGGGCTAGTGCTGCTATTTTCAGTTTTGTTAATTCCATCTTAATGCAGCCGCTTCCTTTCCAGGAACCGGATCAATTGTTTATCATTGAGTCGCTTCGTGGAGGCGAAGTGGGGCGTATTTCGCAGCGCGAGATAGCCGACATCAAAGAAGGTACATCGCTTTTCGAAGATATTGCCGGCTACAACCCGGCCGCACAATACAACTTGACGCAGCAAGGGGAGCCCGAGGAAATTCCGACAACGATTTGTTCTAGTAATCTATTCTCTGTACTTGGTGTGGCGTTTGAGCAGGGTAAGTCCTGGCCCGAGGAGTTTGACGGTCGTAGGGCGTTTGGCATAGTGCTCACTAAAGAGCTGTGGAAACGTAAGTTTGAAGGAGATGCTTCTTACCTGAATGGAACGATTACACTTGATGCGTATCCCGGTTATACGGTATTCGGTGTGGTGGAGTCGGGCTTTGATTTCCCCAAAGGCATTCAAATGTTCAGATCGGCCTCCTGGTCAGATACCCAAGCTGGCAACCGTAATTTCCGCGATCGCATCGGGTTAGGCCGGTTGCGCAAGGATGTAAATCCATCAACCCTTCAACAACAACTTGACCTGCTGGCAAAGCAGCTTTCTGATAAGTATCCGGAAACAAATGGCGCTGTTAGTTTTACAGTTAAGCCATTGACCGATTTATACACGGGCACG
>CAZVFM010000208.1:3160-5031 GCA_964626095.1 uncultured Roseivirgaceae bacterium
CGTCCTTACTTGTGGTTGTTGGCGGCTGCCGTTGTCATCGTGTTGCTTATCGCCTGTGTAAATGCATCGAATCTCATTCTGTCATTGGGTGCTGAGCGCGACAAAGAAGTAGCCATACGCACGGTGATGGGTGCAACGCGTAGCAGCCTTACGCGACAGTTTCTTACTGAGAGCCTGGTGCTTGCTTTGCTGGGAGGTATACTTGGTCTTGGTTTGACGTGGGGATTGGTAATTTTTTTCAAAGACTCATTCCAGTCTGACTTGCCGCACTGGCTTACCATTAATGTAAACATGGAGATCGTGTTCTTCACCGCGGGTGTCGCATGCTTTACCGGTATCATCGCAGGGCTTGCACCCGCACTAAAAATTTCCGGACTTAATGTTCATCGGCTCATTAAGGAAAGTAAAGGAACATCCGGTGGCAATCAGCATAGGCTTCGTAAGGTATTGGTTGTGTCTGAACTTTCTCTGTCTATCATTCTGCTGATCGGTACCGGCCTGCTACTGAAGAGTCTCCATAACCTGCAGAAACAGGAATTGGGCTTTAATGCCGAGAACACACTGACTTACCGTATTGCGTTGCCGTGGAGAAAATATGGCGACATGCAGCAGATACATCCATTCTATAAAAACCTGATCGCAGAAATTAAGTTGTTGCCTGGAGTAAAAACAGTGGCGCTGAATGATAATTTGCCCTTGTCGTATGAAGCCAGTGAAGAAAACCGGGACTCTGAGTTCACAGTCGATGGACAATCTTTCACAGAGCAGAAAGAAAATCCTTACGTGAAGTTCCAGACGATCAGTGGCGACTATTTCCCGATGATGGAGATTCCCCTGCTGCAAGGCCGCTACCTTACCGATTATGATGATACGCTGACAACACCTGTGGCGGTGATCAATAAAAGCCTGGCGACTAAATTATTTCCGAAAGGCGATGTATTGAATAAACGCATCAAGTTTGGGAAACCGGATTCTGAATCCGTTTATCGAACCATTGTAGGCATAGTAGGCGATGTGAAACACAGCGAGCTCCGTAAAACAGAAGGCTACCACATTTATTTGTCGTGTTGGCAGCGACCGGAGCCCAATCAGTTTATCGTCATCAAAACCGATGGCAACCCCATGGATATTGTGCAATCCGCATCGGCTGCCGTCTCGAAAGTAGATGGAGATCAATCGCTTTATGATCTTAAAACGTTGCAGCAGCGTGTGGATGAAAAGTTATGGCAGGATAAAATTGTAAGCAAGCTATTCTCGCTGTTCGCAGGTATTGCCATTATACTCGCAGCTATCGGTGTGTATAGCGTGATGTCTTACGCTATCAGTCAGCGAACGAAAGAGATTGGTGTGCGAAGAGTGTTGGGTGCCAGCACCGGAGAAATCGTGTGGATGATACAGAAAGAAGTTTTGACGTTGGCCGGCTTGTCGATTTGCCTGGGAATGGTAGCAGTCGTTTTTGTTACACGTTATATTTCACAATTTATGTTCGATGTAAAAACCTGGGAGACCAGCATTTACATAGTAGCATGCTCTTTCCTAATAGCTATTGCTGGTTTAGCGGCATTAATTCCCGCATGGAGAGCAACCTTGATCAATCCAGTTAACGCCTTGAAGAACGAATAGATCTATGACCCGCACTTAAAATTTATGGAGTTTGGCAGCCTGCTGTTCTGATAGTTTTGTGCTGATTTGCTTGATGTTGGTAGATCAGGAATGAGCCATCAAAAGTGGTAAGATGCCGTTTAAATTAATTTTAGGAAGCCGAATCAAATGTACATGCAACAACGTTGCATTTATTATTTTAACTGTTTATGTTGGCTTTAATAAACCTTTAAAAATATGCTCGAAGCCAAAAATCTCAGTAAATCGTA
>CAZVFM010000209.1:0-4976 GCA_964626095.1 uncultured Roseivirgaceae bacterium
TTATGTTCTTCTATGTCAGAGCTGTAACGTACAGGCATCACAAATCCGGCAAAGGGAACCATTTTGCCTCCCAGCTTTTCGTGAATGTGGTTAAGGGGTATATAGGTTAATTCCATAGCTTAATTGAGAGCGCGCAAATTAACTGATTTGTGCTGATCTGCGAAGGATATTCTTGGGTACAATTAAAAATCGTCTTTCTCCGTTAACAAGTCCTGATTTTCAGCTACAAAACGATGATAGGCCTCCGGACTTAGCAAGGTAGATAGCCGCTCAAGTGCCTCGGCCGCGAACATCATTAGTCCCTGGCTGGCTGCTTCAAGGATATACGCCTTGGTCAATTTTATCGACTCAGGATTCAATAACACGGCATCAACAATAATATTGTAGGAGCGCATGGGATCTTGATCATTACTAAAATATTCGGCCGCAGACAAAACCGCCTCCTCAAAAAAAGGATTATGATAACCAAGTATCTCGTAATTTCTACGGGTGATTTCCCCGTCACTTTCCAACATCAGGGTATTAAAATACAGTTGTTCAAGATTGCTAAACTTCGAAAGCAAATCAGAATTTAATCTGCTGCTTAACGTGGTATAATCGCCTTGCGCAGCAAGCATTTTTGCTTCATGTTTCTGAATATCGCTGAACAATCGCTCATCTCTTAATGACAACCCACTTATGCGACTAAATACTAAAATAGCTGTTCTTAGTTCATCCGCTTGAAAATATTTTTTGGAGAGGTCAAGCAATGCCTGCGCAACATACTCGGGCGTATTGATGGTGTTGACCACTCGAAAAAATTCGGTAGTATCTCGGTAATTAATGCGATAGCGCGTATACTGATATTTTTCTGAATCATTTAACTGCTCAAGGTCTTTAGATTCTGCGCGCAAGACTTTACCTAATGCTATAGCAATCATTTCAAATTCTTGATCTTGCTTACTTAACGAATCCCAATTTTGTAAAGCTTGAGGTATCATACCCGCTTCTGTATAGGCAACCGCCATTGCGAACGATGCCTCAGCGTATTCTTGTTGCACAGAACGTTCTAGATAGTTTACTGCAGCTTTAACATTACCTTGTTCCAGCATCCACAAACCAAGTAAATGATTGTACTTACCACTGTTTTCGAAATTCATATAGCCAATCCCATTTATCAGGTTAATGGCCCTGGCCACCTGACCGGATTCATAGCTCAAGTTGGCCACATTGTACAGCAAGATTTCATCAAAAGTTCTATTGACTGGTCTTCGTGCCAATTTTTCTAATTGGTTAATTGCTGCCGAATCAAAATATTTAATATTGCTTAAAACTAAATTATTGATCAACGTGGCGCGTGCACTCGTCATTATGCTATCTGATAACAAGTCGTAAGAAAACTCAGGCGACAGCCCTTGTCTTGCCTGTAAAGCAATGTAATTGGCTTGGGTGCTGAAATTTTCAGGATTGTATTTCTCCATCAATGAATCGGCAGGGAGCGCCAAATCATCTAAAGCAGCATAAGCATAAATATTTGCCTTTGCCTGATTACGAGAAGTTTTATCCTTTACTGCCCTTGAGAACAAATAATACGCTGAGTCGTAAGATTTTTGATTGTAAAAAGCCAGTCCTAGATTGTTTGCAATTGCGCCATGCTTTGGATACTTATTATAGCCCTGCCTTAGTACATCAAAAGCATCCCTGCCCATTCCTGATCGTTCAAAATTATTGGCCAGGTCAACTTGTGCAAAAACGCTTGGCCTCAATTCGTTTGCTTTTTGCAGATGAATGCGTTCTTTGGCCCTTTGATACTTGCTACGCTCGATACCTGCAATTACAAAATTCGAATGATGATCAAGGCCATAACTATTTGCATTGGCCAGGCGATAATAACCTTCAGCGGCTTCGGGCTCATCTAAAATATTGTATACATCTGCAATACTATTGTAATAACCAGAGTAGCTGTTGAAATAAGGAACTTTCCAATTGTTTACAAATACAAAAGCCAGCGTTGCAATTAGTCCGACAAGATTAAAAGTAAAATACGGCATGCGATTAGGCTTGTACAAAACTTTAATTACCGGCAAATTATTTGAGAGCAAGGATAAAAAGTTTGATGCCACATAAGTTACAAAAATAATTCCGTAACCCAGGTGGCTGTATAGAATGGCATCACGAATAACCTTACTGTATGGATCGTTGGCGTTTGCATATGTCTGTCCAATAAATGCGAATGTCACCAAAGCGAGCGCAAGATAAAAATATGCACCAAGCGGTTTAAAGTAGAGTATGTTTTGATATTGATATTCTCTGTTCCGAAAACCCCAAAGTCCGAGAACAGCAGAAATACTTAGCAATAAGAATAGGTTGATATATATAAAATTCCAGTCAATTACATGAATGTAGTGAAGGTAAGTAACGACCAGGTTAATCAAGTACAGTGCGACAATGATAAGAAACTGATGTGCTGCTTTTCCCTTAAATGCATTTTGACTAAGTATAGAAATGAATGAGGCTGGAACTTCGTGGCTTACAATAAATATAAAAAGTATGCTGATGATAAGCGGGACACTTTGAGCATACGCTGAAAGCTGAAGCAAAGGTGATTGTACTTCCGCAAAAATATAAATTACAGCAGCCCAACCTAAAGTGATAAATGAAAAAACGATTAATCTACCTACAAAACCAGCATCTCTTTTAAAGCTATGGAAATAATAACTAGGCAGCAAGTAAATGACCAGCATGACAATGATGGCTACATTATTTGGCCTGCCAAATAAATTTAGTTGCTGCAAGCCAATGCTAACGGTAAATAAAATGAAGCCCGCCATTCCCAATAGATACCAGTAACGATCAAACATGCTTATGATAGAGAGCAGAAGCACAAGCACAACAGCCAGTACCCCTATAAAAAAATATAATGGAAATGGCTGTGGAATGAGGTCACTGGAGAACATGCGCTCTATTAGCACAAAATACTCTCCATCTATAGTCATATTAAATGGACCCAATTGAAAGGTATGAACTGGCATCGAAAATGATTCCAGGGTTTGTCCTGTAAGCCAGCTCAAAACATTATCATGGCCTTGTATGTACCAATACCAGGACAGGCCGAATGAAAAAATGCATAGAGAAAGTAGAATGTAAAAAATACCTTTGTAAGGCTGTTGCCAGCTGGTCCAGAAAGAAATATTATTCATCGAAACTGTATGGTGTAAATTTATGTGCTATGCTATTCAAGCACTTTAAGAACCCTAAAATAATTTTCATCTTTTTGAGGAGCTGAATTTAAAGCACTGTCATGGTCAAGATGATTTTGAACTTCATCCTTTCTGAATACATTTATTTCTTGAGACATAGTTGTTAATGGCTCCACCCCCTCTGTATCTACTTCGTTCAATTTCTCCATCCAATCAAGTACAGCCGATAAGTCCTTTATTAACTGCTCGGCTTCTTTCTCATCTAACTCAATTCTTGCCAAATGAGCTATTTTCTCCAGTGTTGCTTTGTCAATTTTCATTTACAAAATGGCTGTCCAATTCTTTCTGCATTAGTCTAAAAATTTTTTCTTTAAGAAAATCAAGGTCTTTGATGGTCATGCCCTCGGTTGCCACCGGCTCATGAAAAACTAACTTCATTTTTCTCCAATGAAAAAGAAATTCATCATCGGGCAAAATTATCCAATTATAAGGAATAGTTACGGGCACTATAGGTATTTGTTTCTCTATGGCTAGCCTGAAAGGACCATCTTTAAAAGGAGCCATCTTTGGGGGATTCTTTGTCACCACCCCACCTTCAGGGTAAATCACCAGGCTTTTACCTTCATCAATGGCCTGCATGGACCTCAATAGCGTGGTGTACTTACTTTTCAGTTTAGTTCGGTCGACCGTGATGTGCAGGCGGCTGTACATAAAACCAAAGAGTGGAATCTTATTCATTCCACTTTTACCTACAAAAATTGTATTGATGCGGTTCAGCGCCATTAGCGGAATGTCGAGGTAAGAAAAGTGATTGGGTGTAAAAATGTACTGTTTGCGCTTACTCAGTTTTTCTTTGTATTCGATTTTGAAAGGCATGAACCAAAGAATGAAAATGCAATAGCCCCACCAACGATTAAAAATTCCGACTAAACGAAAATGATTAGGCCAGATGATGGGAATGAGCAAAGGAAAGAAGAAAATTAAAAACAGTATTGCAAAAACTATAAAAGCATAGACTGAATAAATAAGTCTGAGGAATTTCATTTACTGCAGAATAGAACGCGCGTCATGTTATTGCAAGAGAAACACTACATGCGGCAGGGTTTAATATTTCAATAGTCAACGTTAATTGCTTTAGAATAACTGGGGCTTGTTGAATCATCCTCATAGTAATCTATCTGAAAAATACCCTCATCAAAAAAAATACGCAAAGTACTTGTCAAACCACCATCAATTGAGGTAAGTACCTGAGAGTTTGTTTCCGGATCAAACGTAGTAATGGCCCAGTTATTCACACTTACTACTTCGTAGTACCAAACTCCGGATGGTATCAGCCCTTCATTCGAAACAGAATGCCCGGTAATAACTATCTTCAGTTTACCCTTTTTAGGAATTTTCACTTGCAAACTATTTTCTCGGTTGTTGTATTCCATCCTGGATTTAAATAGGATATTATCACCATATATCCCGGTTTCAGGATAGTCAAAACTACGGTTAGCTTCTAAATCACATCCTTGCAAAAAACCAATCAGTCCTACTATTAACAATGGTCTCACCCATTTAAACCTATGTACATTACATTTCATGATCGTAATTTTTGATGATGGGGGCTTTTCTTAAAGCGGAAATCAATAGCGAATTTACTAAAAAGAAAAGATCAAGACAACAAATTCAACCTCACGGAATTGCTAAATAAGTAATCTGAACTTAGCTATTTCACATTTGTCCGAGGCCGGGGAACAACATACAATTCAGTTTGTCTTCCATCAATGTAGCGAAAGCCTGTCTCATCAAAGT
>CAZVFM010000210.1:0-4859 GCA_964626095.1 uncultured Roseivirgaceae bacterium
TTAAACCCGTACCTATCACTAAAGATTTGTGTGATGAATACATTCATGATATTGAATGCTTCCCGGCAATGTTAAGGAATGAAACAGAACGGCTAAGTGAGCAACAACTGGATACTCCCTACCGCCCTGAGGGCTGGACCATTAGACAAGTGGTACACCATTGTGCCGATAGTCATATGAATAGTCTTATGCGCTTTAAGCTGGCCTTAACAGAAAATAAACCGATCATAAAGCCATACTTTGAAGCGCGTTGGGCTGAGCTTTCAGACAGCAAGAACATGGCAATTGAACCAGCCTTGCAAATGCTTGACGGAATTCATGCACGTTGGGTATTTTTACTTCAATCAATGAGTACCGATGATATGAAAAGAAGTTTTATTCATCCCGAGCATGGAAAAGAGATGAGGCTCGATGAGGTAACTGCTTTATATGCCTGGCACGGTAAACATCACCTTGCGCATATCACTAATTTAAAATCACATGAACAATGGCATTAACTACTTTTAGCCGAACAATCAGCTTATAATGGAGGCAATCTCTGCAGCAATTTTTTTGTTGGCATCGGCTGCCAGTTTTTGGTGGTTCACAATATCCACAATAGTGCCTATAAAGCAGAGACCTGCTGTAAATAGATAGACCAGTCCGAGTAAAATATCACCGGTTAAAAATCTTTGTATACCGGCAAAGCCAACGAAACCAATCAAGGCAGTAACCAAAATGAGGTTGGGATCTTTTCTTCTTGCGCGATAAGCGTTTGCAAATGAACGGGCTTTTTCATCGTCCATGCGTTCGATAATAGTTTGAACGTAAAGCATTTCTTCTCCGAAAATCTCAGGAAGTATGTCGGTAACTTTTGCCATCTCGGTAGTGATTTATACTAAGTACTATAATTCTGTAAATTAAAACAAATGTGGTAAGTATGCCTAAAGGATGGCAATGAAGTGAAGCCAAGAATTGACCCCTGAAAAACAAGGCAATAGAGGTACCTAGCCCACAACCCGGGCAATTTTCCCAACCCAAATGATGGAAAAGACAAAAACTAAAATGCTGATTACTACTTTCAGGATTGAATGCTACTAACAATAGTAAACCCATTAGCCAGCAAAGCGCCTCAAAGGGTATTAACTTATTAATGTTTGTGCCCATGCGCGCGTTCTGATTTCAATTGCTTCATTATTTCACTGGCAAACACAAAATTTTCTAACTCTTTAACTTCGGATTCGGTAATATTTTGCATAGTTCCTTCCCAAAGGTTTTGGCCTTGGTAAATGAACATTACCCTATCGCCCATTCCCATTACCGAGTTCATGTCATGAGTAACTACCGTAGTAGTGATATCGTATTCATAGGTTATTTCTTTTATGAGTTCGTCAATACGTATGGCAGTTTGCGGGTCAAGTCCTGAGTTGGGCTCATCACAAAATAAATAGTTAGGCTTGTTTACTATGGCCCGTGCTATCCCCACTCTTTTTTTCATACCACCACTTATTTCAGAAGGCATTTTTTTATTTACTCCTTCAAGACCAACGCGTTTGAGACAGAAATTAACCCGATCAAGTTTATCTGGTTTACTCATGGTTGTAAGAATGTTGAGCGGGAACATCACATTTTCTTCTACGGTTTTTGAATCAAACAGTGCACCACCTTGAAACAACATGCCTATTTCTCTTCTTACTTCAGTGCGTACGTTACGATCACCACCAGTAAAGTCTCTTCTGTCAAAGTAAACCTTTCCTGTATCAGGAGGAATCAGACCCACAATACATTTTAGCAGAACACTTTTACCTGTTCCACTGGCTCCAATGATGAGATTACATTTACTTTTTTCAAACGTACCACTTATGTTTTTGATTACTTGAATCTTGTCAAATGATTTGGATATGTTTTTAATTTCTATCATTTACCGAGGATAAGTTCTGCGAGAAAATAATCAGCCAAAAGAACGGCAATTACACTGTTGGTAACCGCGCTTGTACTTGCTACACCTACTTCAAGGGCTCCACCTTTAGTATAGAATCCCTTATAGGAAGAAATAGATGAAACCAGGAATGCAAACACTAAAGCCTTAATTAGTGCAAACTGGACAGTGAATCCATCAAACATAAACCTGATGCCATAGACATAATCCGTTGGCGATATTATACCGGTGAGTGTTCCTGCGAGATATCCACCAACAATGGCACAAAAACCCGCAATAATTACCAATAGCGGATAAGTTAAAATTGACGCCAATATTTTAGGTAAAACCAGGTAGGAACTGGCGTTAATGCCCATTACCTCAAGGGCATCTATTTGCTCCGAGATGCGCATGGTGCCCAGTCCACTCGACATGCTTGAGCCCACCTTTCCTGCGTAAACTATGGCAATAATGGTGGGGGCAAGTTCCAACACTGTCATTTCTCTAACTACCTGAGCAATAACAAAATTAGGTATAAGCGGGCTTACAAGGTTGTAAGCTGTTTGAATAGTTGTAACCGCCCCCATAAAGCTGGATACCAAGGCCACAAGAAATATTGAATTTACCCCGATACTCACACACTCATCGAGGGTCAGATTTACGTAAGTTTTAAATGATTCTCGCTTGACAAACAGGGAGCCAAGGAATATAAAATATCGACCAATGCTTTTCATCTCTTAGTAAGGCTGCTTTTTAGCACATTGCTTATCTTGCTAAAGATATAAGAATTGAATTTTATAAAAAACTCCTAGATTTTTTGATTCGGCAATCTTGACAATTTATTTAGGGATAATTAAAATGGGTATGAATAGTCTAATTGTTGTAACCGGAGGCACCAAAGGCATAGGTAAGGCCATTATCAGGAAGTTTGCTGCCGAAGGCTTTGATATAGCAACATGTGCGCGCAATCAGGCCGACCTGAGCAGTCTCAAAGCTGAACTTACTACTGATTTCAAGGGCATTAAAGTGCATACTTTTAGGGCAGATTTGGCAAAAAAGGATGAGGTACGGGCTTTCTCCCAATTCATTATTGATTTGAAGCAAGAGGTAGATGTTCTGGTAAATAATGCTGGTTTTTTTGTGCCGGGTGAGGTACATAGTGAACCTGATGGTCAACTGGAGCAAATGATTGAAAGTAATTTGTATAGCGCCTACTATACCACACGCGGTTTAATAGGTGGGATGATACAACAAAAGAAAGGGCATATTTTCAATATTTGTTCAGTAGCAAGTATTAAGGCATATACCAACGGGGGTTCCTACGGCATTGCCAAACATGGCTTATTGGGATTTTCCAAAAACTTGCGTGAGGAAATGAAAGCACATGGCATTTCTGTAACTACCGTGATGCCCGGTGCAACCTATACCAACAGTTGGGCAAATACGGGTTTAACCGAAGACCGTTTTATGAGAGTGGATGACATAGCAGAACTTATTTTTACTGCTAATAAAGTTTCTGCTTCATCTGTGGTAGAAGAGATACTCATCAGGCCGCAGTTGGGGGATATATAAGTTTATTTTTTCAGGCAGGTTAATATTTTGAATAAATTCGAGTGATAGATCAATTTATTATCTTAAGAATATGAAAGATATCAGGTGGAAACAAAGGTTTCAGAATTTCTCTAAAGCTTTTTTGAAGCTAAAGGAGGCTTTAGCCATGGAAAACTTGAATGAATTAGAAAGAAATGGACTTATTCAGCGTTTTGAATTTACACTTGATTTATCATGGAAGGTGATGAGCGATTACCTGAAAGAAAAGGGTTTTGATTTTAAGCCATCACCTAAAGATACATTCAGACTTGCCCAGCAAAATGGGTTTATTGATTATGCACAAGCATTGATTGATGGTCTGGATATAAGAAATGAACTCTCTCACGATTATAGCGGAGACAAATTTGAAAAATCCGAGCACATATTAAGGCAGGAGGTTTTTCCTGCACTTGAAAAGTTACACAAGTATTTTATTTCTGGAGGAGGAAGTGATCAGTTAAATGTATTCCATGAACCAGGTTGAGCTAAATAGTTTTGGGTTATCTGCCAGAGATTTAAAAACTATCATTGATATTTTTTACCAATATCCTTCTGTTGAGCGGGTGCATATTTTTGGAAGCAGAGCAAAAGGTGGTTATCATGCAGGTAGTGATATTGATTTGGCTATAATGAATGCCGGGCTTGATGAATTAACCCTTACCCGGGTTTCAGGTGAGTTTGCTGAAAGTAGCCTTCCCTACAAGGTTGATTTGGTTAACTATCACAGCATCGATAATCCAGCATTTGTTGATCATATTGATAGGGTTGGCAAACTTTTTTATGCAAGGGATGATTACTCAAATCGATAAATTTTACTCTTCTTATTTCTTCACAATCGGTAAGCTGATCATCGAAGGATATTTCCTGGAATGATGAATATTATTAGTTGCCACCACACCTTTTGATTCATCATAGTTATTACCTCCGGTGTTCAGGTTACGATCGAAACGCGGAAAATTGCTGCTGGATATCTCAATACGTATGCTGTGTCCGGGTGCAAAGTAATTGCTGGTCGACATAGGTGTGAGCTTCACCTCATACACCTTGCCTTTTTCCATGAATACTTCTTTTTCATAACCTTCGCGATAGCGCACGCGCTGAATGGTCTCATCTAAATTATAAGCCTTTCCATCAGGGTGTACATCAATCAGCTTGATGGTGATGTCAGTATCTTTTACATCAGAAGACAAATAGATGGTTGATTCAATAAAGCCACTCACTTCAATACCTTCTTTCAAAGGTTCTGAAGTATAGACCAAAATATCTTCACGCAATTCCATTTCAGATTGATCAAATGAACCTCCCTGCACGGCATTGCCTGTACAGCATACATTACCACCATACGATTTAACCGGATTATGTGGATCGTATT
>CAZVFM010000211.1:0-4859 GCA_964626095.1 uncultured Roseivirgaceae bacterium
AAATATACCAGCAGAAGAATGACACATTTCATTATGTTGTGTTGCGGAGGTCTAGGACTCATATCTATTTACTTTATTTCTAATCCTGATATGCTTATTTTCTCAATGGTAGGTGTTGGTTTTGCCTGGGCAAGTATTTTATCAGTACCCTATGCCATGCTATCAAGTTCTTTGCCGGCCGAAAAAATGGGATACTATATGGGTATTTTTAATTTCTTCATTGTGATTCCCCAAATAGTGGCCGGCACATTGCTTGGCTTCATGTTGAGCAATTTGTTTAATGATCAAGCCATTTTTATTCTTGTTGCGGGTGGTGTTTCATTAATTATTGCTGGCTTGCTAAGTCTTCGGGTAGATGATAAAGATGAATTATTACTTAAAGAGCAAATATGAAAAATATAATTATTAGTTATTTTTTCTTTGTGATAAGTTACTCTTTCACATTTGGTCAAGAATATACCTTGAGCGCTGAATTGTTACCCCTCTTTAAAAATCCATCAACAGTTGACAGTATATGGAATCTTTGGCAACAGAATAGTCGCTTACCACTGATAAAAAATGATTCTGTAATTTTTCTTTATCGTGGAGAGGCGAGAACAGTGAAGTGGATGGGCGATTTTAATGCCTGGGGTTACCAAAGCACCTTTCAAAATACTGGAGTAAAAATTCCAGGAACAAATGTGTGGTATTTAAAAGCCCACTTCCCTGCAGATGCACGCCTTGATTACAAAATTTTAATCAACGAATCTGAATGGATACTTGATCCGGTTAACCCAAACCAGCAATGGTCTGGTGTTGGCGGGGGTAGTCCCAACTCTGAATTGCGTATGCCAGAGTGGCAAAATAAAGCACTTAGCTATGATGTTCCCCTCGATCAGAGAGGTACAATCAAGAAAGACCTATTGTTTAACAGTAATTTGTTGGGCTATCAAATTATGTACAGCGTTTATATCCCTAACGCAAATGCATCAATATCAGAAATGCCCATCGCATACATTACTGATGGTTACGAATATATGCATGAGCGAATGGGCAACATGGTACAGATTCTTGACTACCTCATTGCTAGTAATAAAATCAAACCTGTTGTTGTTGTTTTTGTTGATCACAGAGAACCAGTTAATCGCTCAAACAACAGAAGAATGCAAGAACTGGCCATGAACAGCAAGTACCTTGATTTTTTTACGGAAGAGTTTGTCCCAACCATTGAGCAACTGTATCCGGTAAACAAAATTCCAAGCCAACGCGCCATATTAGGAACATCAATGGGTGGACTTACAGCAGCTTACTTTGCATTTACAAAGCCAGATGTTTTTGGTCTTGCCGGAATTCAGTCTCCTGCATTTTGGTTCAAGCCAGAGATTTACGCCCTGTGTGATAACCCGGACAATCCGCCCATAAAAATTGCCATGACCTCAGGCCTGATCAATGATTCGCATGAAGGAACCAGAAAAATGAAAGACATATTAGACAGAACCACCTGCACTTACCAATACATGGAAGTGAATGAGGGTCATTCATGGGGCAACTGGAAGGCATTGCTAGATGAAATACTGATTTTCTTCTTTGGCTCAGACTAAGTTGCTAAATTCGGGGCATTCTTTTTGCAAATACCTTTCTAAAGGTCATATTCTATGATAAACCTATTAACCCGAGTCTTTCCATTAATTTTAGTTGTACTATTCCTACACGCTTGCAGCTCAGGAAAGAAAGCTTTACAACGTGGTGATTATTTTACTGCTGTAATGACTGCTGTTGAACGCCTGCGTTCAAATCCAGACCATAAAAAATCTAAGGAGATTCTTCAGGAAAGTTATCGTCTTGCCGTAGACTGGAGTGAAACCAGCGCAAGAAATACCATCACATCAAATGCCCCTAATAAATACAAAACAGCTTTGAATGAATATGAAAAAATCAATGCCATGTACGAGGCCATTCGGAGAAGTCCTGGCGCAACAAAAGTTGTTAGATATCCAGTAGAAAAATATAAAGAGGTGAGCGAACTCAAATCAAAAGCAGCTGAGGAAAGTTATGAGGCAGGTATAGTGGCATTAATGAATAACAATCGCTCAGATGCAAAGCGTGCATACTTTCTTTTCAGGGAATCAAATAATTTAGTACCGGGTTATAGAGAGGCAATAGAAATGATGGCTCAAGCCGAATATAATGCGACCTTAAGGGTAGTATTTGAGGAGAATAATTTCAGTTACCAGGGCTATACACTTCAACCAGCTATTCTTAATTCAACCAACAATAACCAGTTTATTAAATTTTATTCTAAAGCACAGGTAATTGATGAAGCCCCCGATTTTCCTGATCAGTTTCTCTACGTTACCATAAGTTCCATGCAGCCAGGAACTGAACGCGTTACGCGAGAAATAAAAACGATAGTCGATACCGTTAAAGTTGGAGAAAAGGAAGTAAAAGGAGTTAAAGAACCCATTTATGAAAGAGTTGAAGCTGAACTTACTACCAATACTAAAAATATGAGCGCCACAGGCCAGGTAAGATTGGTGATCCATGATGCTAAAAGTCAGTCGGTATTAATGAGCCGTGATGTATCTAGTTTATACGACTGGTCAGATTCCTGGGCAACTATAAAGGGAGACCAAAGAGCCTTAAATGCAGAACAGAAAAAACTTTTAGCTAAAAAAGAGCCTCGCATATCCACTAACGATCTCATGCGCGGACTTCAAAGCGATATGGATCGAAAGGTTACAGCAGAATTACGCAGCTTTTATTCACAGTATTGAAATCTGTATTATAGCCGACAATCCTTTATTTATTCGCGGATAGGGTAAACTCTTGACCGTACTTTGGGGTTTAAAGGAGAAACTAAAGAGATGAAAATCAATTCTTACGCCTTATCTTTTTTGCTGTTTTACGCTACCACAGCATGTGGTCAGGTTGATAAACCATCGACAACAAAAATGGATAACTCAAACAAAACACAACTAGCCGCACTTGAAACTGCCACTTTGGGTGCAGGATGCTTCTGGTGCATAGAAGCCATCTTTCAACAAGTTAAAGGAGTGGAAAGTGTAATTTCGGGCTATATGGGTGGGCATGTTAAAAACCCTACCTACAAAGAGGTAACTACAGGCCGGACAGGTCATGCAGAAGTTGCCCAGATCAAGTATAACCCACAACAGATCAGTTTTGAAGAAATCCTTGAAATATTCTGGCAAACGCACGATCCTACCACCCTAAATCGGCAAGGAAATGATATAGGAACGCAATACCGATCGGCAGTCTTTTACCACACTGAGGAGCAAAAAAAAATAGCAGAATTTTATAAAAAAGAGCTCGATAAATCTGGTGCTTTTAATGCTCCAATTGTGACCGAAATTACCGCTGTACAAGATTTTTATGAAGCTGAAGACTATCACCAGAACTATTATAACCTTAACAGCAATCAGGGGTATTGCAGCTATGTCATTAAGCCCAAATTAGATAAGTTTAAAAAGGCCTTTGCTGAGAAACTTAAGTAGCATGCGTTTAATCGACCCATCTTACCAGTTATAAAAAAAATAGTCCATTTATCCTATCCAATGAAACTTTTAGGACCTAAGGTCGTTGTATAGTAGTGAGTAGATAAATTCTTCTCATAGGTTTAGGTTTAGGTAAATAAGAAAGGGGGCAGACGGCTCCCTTTCTTACTTTTAGGCCTTTTATAACCTCAATTTTTATTAGATCCCCTAATAATTTCCCTCAACTTTTTACAGATAATTTTGTTCTTTCTATATAAAACAAAACACTGTGGTTTATACTAAGTCAATTTTTGCTGTGTTGATTGGCCTTAGCCTAAGCGCTTGTGGGCAGCAAACTAATCCTAAAGAAAATTCATCAGCTAACACTTACAAAGTCGTGAAATCAGAAGAAGAATGGAAAAAAGAGCTTGATCCGCAGCAATACCATGTATTGCGTGAAAAGGGAACAGAAAGGGCTTTTACCGGTAAATTATGGGACAATAAGGCCAAAGGAACGTATTTCTGCGCAGCCTGTAAGCACCAACTTTTTGACTCAGAAACTAAATTCGAATCCGGAAGTGGTTGGCCTAGTTTTTATAAGCCAGCTAACGATTCTGCAGTTAAAATTCTTGTAGACAAAAGCCATGGAATGGTGAGAGAAGAAGTCGTGTGCAGTAATTGTGGCGGTCACCTTGGTCACGTATTCCCAGATGGCCCCAAACCCACAGGATTAAGGTATTGTATGAACTCAGCTTCACTTACATTTGAGAAAAAAGATTAAAGGGCCTGCGTGCCCTTTCTTTTTTACAGCCCACCCCCATACAAGCAAAATTCTTTTTGCTTACATTTCTCAAATAATCACATAACTATGTGTCGTCTGCTCGCCTATAAAGGCACGCCTATCGTATTGGATAAGCTGCTCTATCAGCCAAAAAATTCCTTAATTAACCAAAGTTTTCAAGCCAAAGAATTAGAAGAACCATTAAACGGAGATGGGTTTGGCGTAGGCTGGTACGTACCTGATGTAGACGAAGAACCCGCAACCTTTGTATCGGTTTATCCAGCCTGGAACAATAGAAACCTGCGTAACCTTGCACCTAAAATCAAAGCACAGTGTTTGTTCGCCCATGTACGTGCAGCAAGTGTTGGAGATGTATCCGAATCGAACTGCCATCCATTCCAATTTAAAAACCTATTGATGATGCATAATGGTGGAGTTGAAAATTTTGGACAGATCAAAAGAAAGTTGCGCGAACATTTAAGTGATGAATTGTACCAGTGGATAAAAGGACAAACAGATTCAGAACATATTTTTGCATACCTACTTCACCATCTGTTTACTAATTACACTACCCAAAATATAAACGCAATCACTTCATCATTTGAACA
>CAZVFM010000212.1:0-4844 GCA_964626095.1 uncultured Roseivirgaceae bacterium
GAAACTACATCAAACTCATAAGCAGGCAAAGCAAAACCTTCAGCCTCTAGTTTAAGTCTTGCGCCATCATTATACAATTGCCAATTGCCTTCAATGGCTTCAACATCTGCATTTACTGCAAAAGTATTATTGGCTTTAAATTCTAAAGGTGCATTTAAACGTATAGGTCCAAATACATTGTGCTCAAGATAAGAGTCAACTTCCGCCTCGGCAGTTTCTTCATTGTAACCGAATACAGTTACACCAAACTGTTGCTTCGTAACTTCCTCTTCATTAAGGAATAGCACAAAGGAATGTTCTCCAACTTCTGACCACTCCCCAATAATAGGTTGTTGAGCTACCGGGTCTTCAGATGAATCGCAGGAAGTAATAATTGCAGAGAGAAAAAACAGGTACAAAATACTTTTTGCCATTGTTTTCATAAAAGATTTACAGTTAATTAATAATTAAGATAGTCTACATACACGGGATAGTAAATAAAAGGTTGCTATCTGGAAAAGAATTTTTAGCAAATTCAAAAACTCATTGTTAAAGCGCTATTTATTAGTATTAGATGCAGAACCTAACAATTGTCTGGTGCTTCTTTCTTGATTTTCTGTAGCTTTAGTTAACTTTCCCTCATGGAACATCCTGGCATCATCAACTATATCAGTAAGTACATTGAACTGGAAAAAGAAGAAGCCCTTCACTTCAACTCTTTGCTCATGCCAGTTCGACTAAAGCAAAATGAAATAATAGAAAAGGCAGGCGACACTACCTCATTTCTTATTCATGTGGTATCAGGCTGCCTGATGACTTATTTTACAGATAAACAAGGCAATGATCATGTGATTCAGTTTTCAACAGCTGAATGGTGGACGGGAGACTTGCACAGTTTCAGCAATCAAACACCTTCTATATATTCAACCCGGGCCCTTGCCGACAGTGAAATACTATTGCTCCCCTTTAAAGAACTCGAAAAACTACTTGAACGTATTACAAAGTTTGAACGCTTTTTCCGGATTATTTTTCAAAATTCACTGGTTGTCCATCAAAAACGTATTATCCAGAATTTTTCAACCACTGCAGAAGAACGTTACGAAGATTTTCTAAAGCGATATCCAACTCTCGAACAATATGTTCCTCAAAAATACATTGCCTCCTATCTGGGCATTACACCTGAATTTTTAAGTAAAATCAGAAGAAAAAGAATGAAACGCTGATTTCTTAACCTAGTTCAATCCACTCCTTCCGTTTTGTTAACCCAGTTCAACTAACTGAGACCTAAATCGGTCGTTACTTTGTAATACAAACAAAGTAATATAAACAACAATTGAATATGGAAACATTAACAGCAACAAAATGGGGAGTAGACACTACTCACAGTGAAGTACAGTTTAAGGTAAAACACCTTGTAATTGCCACCGTAACAGGTTTCTTTAGAAAATTTGATGGTTCAGTAGAATCAGATTCTGAAGATTTTGACGGAGCCAAAGTAAATTTTACAATTGATGTAAACAGCATTGACACCAACCAGGCTGATCGCGATGCACACTTGAAATCAACTGATTTTTTTGCTGCAGAGCAATTCCCAAAAATCACTTTCGCTAATGGTACTTTAACTAAAGCTGGTGATAATTATGAACTTGTTGGAGACATCACCATTCGTGAAACTACCAAGCAAATTAAATTAGCTGTTGAATTTGGTGGTGTAATGACAGATCCTTATGGCAATGTAAAAGCTGGTTTCGAATTAAACGGAAAAGTAAATCGCAAAGAGTTCGGATTAAGCTGGAACGCAGTAACTGAAGCAGGTGGCGTAGTAGTAGCCGATGAAATCAAAATCAGCATTAATGTTGAATTGGTAAAGTCATAATCATACAACAGTCTTAATTAAAAACCCGATTAGGTATGAAACTTAATCGGGTTTTTGTTTTTTCAGATAGCTAATTCACCACTCCACCGTATCTCCTATTGTAAAGCCTTCTTCAGCCTTTCCTTCACTTTCTTTTTTTAACGACTCTTTTTCTTGCTCCGCTTCGAAGAGGCTTGGCTGCGCGCTTGGGTTTTGACTGCTTTTTTGGTTTTGCTTTTTTGACTGGCTTTTTTGCCTGGGTTTTTCTTTTGGCTTTTGCTTTGCTGGCTGGCTTTTTTCTTGCTGCTCGCTTTGGTTTTGCTGCGGCTTTGGCTTTTGTTCTGCTTCGTTGTCCCAGAGTTCCTGCTCTTTTTTTTTTAGGTCAGCCGATGAAGCTGTCCTTGGGTTTGAAGTAGTTGAAACTTCTTCCTCTTCTGTTTCGATGTTTTCAACTTCTTCCTCTACCAATTTTATTTTATGTACTTTGTGAGAAGAAAGTTTATTGCCAAGGGCCTTCCATCCTTTAACATCAATCAAATCATCCAGGCTCTCATTTTCAACTACTTTCTCCTTGCCCTTGCCTTTGTTCAATTCAATGTCTACTTCCATATTGGGCTTGCCTGTAGCAAGCTCTAACCTTGAACCTATTGCTTCAGAGATAAAAACAAATTCCTTATCAAGTGTTTGCGTCTCTACTAAAAAGCGCTTTACAAAGTGTTGCTTACTATCACCATCTACATAAATGGCAGAGACGGGTTTCTTGGGATTGAACTTCTCGATGTTGATGATACGTTCAGGCTCATAACGGTTGGTAAGTTCATAAGTGGTAATTTTATAGGCTCCATTACGATAGAATGCAATCAGCTGATCGTCTCCATCAAATTTGCCCAGGTATTTACCACGCTGGTCTCGATTGAGTCTTCCGCTGGATACATCATACCACAAATCTAAACCACTTAATGTAGAAACACCTGATTCAAGTAAATCCACCTTCTTGATGGGATACTTTGTAAGGGTATTGCCGCGAGATCCTCTTCCCTTAATTTCGAGTGACGAAAAATCAAATTCGAAAATCTTCTTTCTAGCCGATGAAGATGGGTTGAGTTTAACCTCCACCACTTCCGCTTCTCCGTTAGGATTGGCACTTAAATAGTGAACTTTAGAATTTGGATCGCCCTGGGTAAGGTCGTAAGGTTTATCGCGCGTAACAGCAGTAATCGCGAAACGCTTAACAAATGATTTTCCTGTTTTGCCATCCGAATAAATCATGTTATACACCATGCGGTCATCGCCCTTCTTCCACACTCCTATGTGCAAAATGTCTTTACCCATAAAAACCTTATCGGCAATACGGGAAACCAGTGCCTTACCATCTTTGCGAATAGCAATGATGTCGTCCAATTCAGAACAATCGGCAACAAACTCATCACGCTTTAATCCCCATCCGGCAAAACCATCCACACGATTTACATACAGCTTTGCATTTGCAGCAATTACTTCTACTGCAGTAACTGACTGGAAATTTCTGATCTCAGTTTTACGCTCGCGTCCTTTACCATACTTATCCAACAGATTTTGGTAATAGCTGATCGCATATTCAACCAAATGCTTGAGGTGATGCTTGGTTTGCTTGAGTTCATCTTCAAGGCCCTTCAATATTTCGTTGGCTTTAAATGCATCGAACTTTGAAATGCGCTTGATTTTAATTTCGGTAAGCCTTACTATATCGTCAACCGTGATCTCACGATAGAATTGTTTCTTATACGGACCAAGTCCTTTATCGATCGTCTTAATTACCGCATCCCAGGTTTCACATTCTTCTATATTTCGATAAATACGTTTTTCAATAAAAATCTTCTCGAGTGAGGAGAACAAAATTTTCTCCATCAATTCATGTTTCCTTATTTCAAGTTCCCTTCGGAGTAATTCTTGTGTTTGTGCTGTATTATACTTTAATATCTCATTTACCGACATGAATTTTGGTTTGTCGGCAACTATCACACAGGCATTGGGCGAAATGGATACTTCACAATCTGTAAAAGCATATAAGGCATCTAGGGCTATCTCAGGAGATTGTCCTGCATGCAAGTGAACAAGAATTTCAACATCCTTGGCGGTGTTATCTATCACCTGCTTCACTTTTATTTTTCCCTTTTCACTGGCCTTCACAATCGACTCCATCAGTGAAGTGGTAGTTATACCGAAAGGAATGTCTTTAATGATGAGGGTCTTCTTATCCAAAATCTCTACTCTTGCCCTTACTTTTATTCTTCCACCACGCAGTCCCTGGTTATACTCACTCGTATCCATATACCCACCTGTAGGAAAATCAGGATATATTTTTGGATTTTTTCCTTTAAGAACATCAATGCTTGCCTTGATCAGTTCGCAAAAATTGTGAGGTAATATTTTTGTTGACAGTCCGACAGCAATACCTTCTACACCCTGAGCAAGTAACAGTGGAAACTTAACAGGAAGTGTTACCGGCTCTCTTTTTCTACCGTCATAAGAAAGCTGCCATTCTGTGGTTTGTGGATTGTAAACTACATCTAATGCAAATTTGGATAATCTTGCCTCAATGTATCGTGGTGCAGCAGAACTATCGCCCGTACGAATATCTCCCCAGTTGCCCTGAGTTTCAATGAGTATATCTTTTTGACCTATGTTTACTATGGCCTCAGCAATTGCAGCATCACCGTGCGGATGGTACTGCATGGTGTTACCAATAACGTTTGCCACTTTATTGAAACGGCCATCGTCCATTTCCTTGAGCGAGTGCATGATCCTACGCTGAACGGGTTTTAGTCCATCTTCAATTCGCGGTACTGCACGCTCAAGTATTACATAAGAAGCATATTCGAGAAACCAGTTTTTATAAAGACCATCTACCAGATCAACGTCATGAATAGAGTTTTCGTGATCATACTTTTCTGCTTTCGCAGATGTCACTTTTTTATTATTCGACTTAGCGGTTGCTTTTGTTTTAGCAGGTTTTTGTTTTTTACTCATG
>CAZVFM010000213.1:0-4835 GCA_964626095.1 uncultured Roseivirgaceae bacterium
TTCAAGGCATCTGCCTTTAATCTTGAAAGAGTGGAATCTGCTCCTCACAGCATATCCATATTGGCAGAATTGCCGGCTAAACAAGGGGTATGCCACCTCTTTGTTGTTGGTATAAATAAATACAAAAACAATAAGCTGGAACTTAATTACGCCAGACCCGATGCCGAATCATTTAAAAAGGTGTTAACAGAAAACACAAAAGGAATTTTTAAATCACTGGAGATATATACGCTCTACGATGAAGAAGCAAGCAGAATCAATATTCTGAAAACACTAGACCAACTATCTGTTAAAGTAAAACCAGAAGATGTCTTTATTTTTTATTATGCCGGACACGGCAGCATGGTGGACAACAAATTTTTCTTTATTCCTTCAGAAAGCCTTCGATTATATGATATAAAAGCCCTGCAAAAAGAAGCCATTGAGGCCTCGGTACTGCAAGAAAAATTTAAAAACATTGCTGCACTGAAACAAATGATCATAATGGATGCTTGTCAATCAGGGGGTTCGGTTGAATTGCTGGCCACACGCGGAGCAGCAGAAGAAAAAGCTGTTGCACAATTATCTCGCAGTGCAGGTATACATGTACTTGCCTCTGCAGGCAGCGAACAATTTGCCACTGAATTTGCAGAACTTGGTCATGGTCTTTTTACTTATGTATTGATTAAAGCGTTAGAAGGTGCGGCAGATGGCGCCCCTCATGATGGCAAAGTGACTATATATGAATTAAAATCTTATCTGGACGACCAGGTTCCTGAAATGACAAGACAATTAAAAGGTAAACCTCAATATCCGTTTACGTTTTCAAGGGGGCATGATTTTCCGGTGGTTTTGAAAGAGCAATAATTATTACTTATACTGCAACATAAATGATTAAGACATGCAACTGACAGGAAAAATAGTATATGTACCCACGCTTCAAAGTGGTACGGGTAAAAATGGTGAATGGAGAAAACAAGAAGTTATTTTGGAAACCGAAGGACAGTATCCCAAAAAAGTGTGTATAGCGGTTTGGGGAGATCGCATTAATCCTTCGCAGCTTGTTGTTGGCAACCAGTTAAAAGTAGATTTTGATATTGAAAGCCGTGAATATAACTCTCGTTGGTACACAGAAGTAAAAGCATGGAAGGTAGAAGTGGTTAGTGGTGGTGGCAGTTCAGGAATAGATGCCCCTCCTCCAATGGATGCTCCGCCAGCCTTAGATGATACAGATGATTTACCGTTTTAATCGGCAAATTGCAATACTTTCTCATTGATTTCCTTAGGTTCAACATGCTGTATGCTATTAAACCTAAGGAATACTTTCATTACTCCATTTTGCAAAAGTGTAATTACTTGAAAATGGCTTGGGTAGGATATTTGAAAGTGTTTATCCTCATCAAAAACACTATCATCAGCTAATTCATATATATCTGCGAATTCCAGTAAACCCTCTTCATCAAACCGGCTTACCTTGAATTTTTTTTGAGTTAAACATTCAATATAATACCAACTTCCTGCTCCTTCGCCACTTAGCCATTGTGCCGTATCTGGCAAATCTGCTGCCCTAACAGGGGCAGGTAGCACTTTATCAGTATTGACATATTGTGGCTTTGAGCTTATGAAATGTGCTTTTATTCTCTGCGCCTTACCAAGCGCAAGAATGTTACTAAGTGGAGATGGCGTAATTGTAAGGGGTAAAAGAAGTTTGATACGAATACCAAAGGCAGGAATACCAGAACGTAAAACATGACGCACAAACCTGGAGCAGTTCGTTCCTCCCCAAATAAATGGGCCATACTTTATTGGACTAATTTTTTGAAGCTTAGTAGCTACGGAAAATGCCTTGTTAAAATTAATTCTGCAAACTGATGCATGCAAATCTCCTGCACCATGACAAGCTTTCCGTTCAGCCAATTCGTTAAGTATATTATCTAAGTTTATAATTACGCTTTTACAAATTATTGCTTTGGTATGTATAGTAAGTTCCGGATCAGTATTTTCACCTCTAACTCTTCCGAACTGATAGGGGGCATGGTATCTGCCAAAATCAAAGTAATGGCACTTTCCTGAAATATCATCAACCAATACTATGGCCGCGTGGCCTGCTTTATAATAATTATTTCTATTCATGCCCAGCAAACGCATAAGCGAATCATACCATGCACCGGCTTGCTTGCAATAAGTTCCTGGCCATGCCAATGCAATAGCAAATCCGTTGAGTGAACTACTGTATGGTTTATAAATCATTTTCTTAGTCATATAGTTGTCTGGCTATGATGTCTTATGGTAGCCGGTGCCACACCAAAATCCTGATTCACCATATGAGATAATCCCATTTCAAACAGGCCGACTTTGATTAAAGCCTGATGATGTATACTATGCTCCAAGCAGTAAGCCAATTCACGATGAAAAGATGTCTTAATCATTATATCACGATCTTCGATTGAAGAAAAATTGCCTTCGAGCAATAATTCTGTTTTCTTTCCCAGTCTGAATATATCTTCGGAAATTTTTTCTATCGTATAGCTTGCAAACTGTGTACTACTCTCTATCTGAAGATTTCTTTCACGCTTATCGTAATTTACAATTCCGTTTTCCCGGCTAGCTAATAAACAGGTGTAAAACTCAAGGATGTGCCTTACATGCTGCCCAATGCTTGCCCCCGAAAGTATGGATGATTTGTACTGAAATTGCTCGTCAGATAAAACTGCTGTAATTGATTTCAGTTCATTTAGATTTTGTAAACAATAATGTATCATGATATTATGGATAAACGATTTCAATTAATTTTTCAGCGTTTTCACTATCTGTTAAATGAAGTTCAACCTTAGGGATTTTAGGGAACCAAAATGTACCACCTTCTATTTGTATGAATATCAGGTCAACTTCAAGATCTTTATCATTAACAGTAGTAAATACTTTGTATATACCTTCACTATTTTTCTTTAAAACAAAATCTCTTTTCTTGTAAGCAACAAATTGAAATTTGGCTTCATTAGGATATATATAGAGATACGATATGCCATACGAATAATTTTTCTGTATCCAGGTAAGCGGCTCCTTTGTTAGTTGAGCTCTTTGCTTTATCCAATAAATTTCTATTGGTTCATTACCAAATAGGTTTCCGCTGTTATCAACTCGTATGTCGTAATGAATAGTACTAGCATCTTTACTTCGTGCTATGTGAAACAATGCTGAATCAGCAGGAGTATATGTGGTACTCTTATCACTAATAGTGGCAAATGCCATCAGCAGCAGTGTTGGGCCCTTAAGGGTTAATAAATAATTTATCATCTTGATAAACGATACACAATAAATTAGAATACTTCACCAAGTCTTATAAACTGCTTTGAATTCAAATAGCCATATTGAAGGTGTAACAATTCACCCTTTTCATTTATAAACAGTAAAGAGGGATACGCTGTAATTGCATACTTACGTGCCAGGGTTAGTCCCTCGCCTCTCTCACCATCTAGAGAAACATTAATGAACTTATCATTATAGTACGCTCCAACCTCTTTGTCGACAAATGTTGTTGCTTTAAGCTTTTTACACGGACCACACCACTTGGCATATATATCTAAAAAGATCAGTTTGTCTTCTTCCTCAGCTAATTGCAAAATTTCTTCCCAGCTATGTTTTACAAACTGAATTCCTTCCTTGTTATTCGAGTTGCTGCGCAATCCATCATAAGGATACTCTGCTGCTAAAATTGAAAATACAAGTGTAAGGCCTATAGTTAATAGTATATTTTTCATAATACTTTTATTCTGGATTATATTCCGCAAGCACACTTACTTCAACAACCTTAGCTACATTGGTCGATGGCTTACCTTTTGCAAATGCAATACCATAATCAGCCAGTGTAACATTGAATTTGCTTCTTACTGTAATTACATTTCCTGATACAGTAATTGTTCCTGACTCATTAATCTTGTTGGTGGTTCCTTTTATGGTAAGCTCTCCGGCAATATTTGCCTTGTATTCTCCATTCTTTGTGAAATTGATCTTATCTAAATTGGTGATTCTACCTATAAGCTTTGCCCTTGGGTGTGCTTTGGAATCAAGGAAATCTGCTCCATTAAAATGTTTTTGCATTAATGCCTTTTCAAACTCAAAACTTTGCATAGGCACAGAAAACACAACATCACCGGTTTGGGTATCTATTGTACTAACAGCTTTGTAATTGTTTGCTGTGATGTCTTCAACCGGAGTATGTGAATAAAAACTGATATGGCTTTTTTGACTTGTTAATTTCGTGCTTACTATATTTGACGAAACCAATGCAAGAACACCTACCATCATTAAAACAAAACTTACTACCATTTTCATAATCTGAATATTTTATTTTTAATCAATTTATTTTTTTACTAATGCACTCTTTTCAACGATAACATCTTCGTAAAGGCCTAAATCAACATCAAAAGAAGCGCCCGAACGAATAACACCTTTGATGGTAACTAACTGGCCCTGCTTTATATCATCAACTTCATGATTGCTCAATTCTGAAAATGTACAACTAACACCGGCTTTATTTCCTTCTGCCTTGAGTAACACAACTTTCTGATTTATAAAGTCTTCTGAAATTGATGCTACTACTCCTGTTATTTCAAGAATTTTTGATTCCCCTTCTTCATCAAGGTATTTCTGGTCAGCCACTTTTGCATCTATAAGGTATTCACTTACGAGCTGGCTGGCTTCTACTATATAGTCTGTTTTACTTGTCTGCACATCGCGATGTGGCATATAAAACATATATAATGTAATTCCGAGTGCAGCTACCGAGCCAACTGCCAGTAACCCGATGCCCATTATTAGTATTTTTTTCTTTGTCATTGTTGTTTACTTATTAT
>CAZVFM010000214.1:0-4791 GCA_964626095.1 uncultured Roseivirgaceae bacterium
GAAATTGCCGCTTTGGTTCAACACTAAAGGAATTGTTTATCCGCCAACACTTAACCTGGAACAATCATCATCTGAAATCAGCGCGAAGTACAAAAGAGATGTAGTTAAAAATTTACATATTAATAAGCTGGCCGATTTAAGCGCAGGTTTTGGTGTAGATTCTTTTTTTCTCGCACAATCGTGCAATGAATTACACCACGTAGAACCCAATGAAAGTTTAATAGCCCTTGCGCAGCACAATCATGAATTGCTTGGCGCAGAAAATATTCATTATCACAAACAACAAGCGGAAGATTTTATCAAACTCCCACATGCACTTGATTTGATTTACCTCGACCCATCGAGAAGAAGCACATCGGGCAAAAAAATCTTTCTTTTACAGGATTGCGAACCCGATATCCTCCAGTTACAAGATGAGTTACTCAATCGAGCCAAATATATACTAATCAAAACTTCGCCCATGCTGGATGTACAGGCCGGCATTAAAGCATTGCGTCATGTAAAAAAAATTTATGTGCTAAGCATAGATAATGAGTGTAAGGAATTGCTTTTTCTTTTGGAAGCCAATTACTCGGGAGGCGTTAAAATACATGCCGCAATGCTTTCTGCTGAAGAAGCATTTACATTCAGCTATGATGTTGAAGAGACAACAACCATTGCCTTCAGCGAGGTTTTACAATACTTATATGACCCTGATGCGGCCATCATCAAGTCAGGCATATCGAATCACATAGCCAATAAATACCAACTGCATAAACTTCATCAAAATACTTTGCTATATACCAGTGATGAATTGCTGAAAAATTTCCCTGGTAGGGTTTTTAAAATTTTAGGACCTGTTAAGTTGAATCGTGAAAGTCTGCAAAATTATTTTCCCGATTATGCTGCCAGCATCAGCACACGAAATTATCCTGTAAGCGCAGAAGAGCTGCGCAAGAAAACTAAACTTAAAGAACATAATGATTTTTTCCTTTGGGCTTTTACTGATGTAACAGGGAAGAAGCTGTTTGCCACTGAGCGGTTATATTAAGCTTACTTGTTTAGAGATTTTTCAACACAAAGGCCAGAACAAAAAATAAAAGCGCAGCCCCTCCATACCAGGCAATTACTTTTCTCCGGTTCTGCACATCTTCCCACCACAACACAGACCAAGGTCTGAAAAGGCCTACAAGTAGCAACAAGCCACAAGCAATGGAAGTAAATAAGAACAGTTGTGCTATAAAATACACCGTAAATATTTGATGTAAGACTACTTCACCCGCTTGCCGTGCTTGATCACCAGATCAACGCTTTGCAGCAAATTGATATGGCGCAGCAGATCTCCTTTCACTGCAATGATGTCGGCATACTTGCCTTCGCTTACAGTTCCGTAATCTTTTTCAACACCCATGCTTACTGCAGGCCAGTAAGTTGCTGCGCGAATGGTGTACATGGCATCAAATCCAAAACGGTTTACCCATACATCCAATTCGTTCCAGGTACTCTGACTGTGAAACTTCATCGGTATACCGCTGTCGGTGCCAATCATCAGTACTACACCTGCATCTTTCAACTGATTGATTTTAGTTTCGAGTGTGGGCTTGCGCAAAGGGTTTAATCCGAAGTAAGACAACCTGCCCGGATACTGAATAGATTTCTTAATGTCTTGTATGATGCTGTCGGGTAAACCCAAATGCCAGGAATCATTGTCGAGATGTTCAGGATTGTCGCGCACAAATTCATAGTTGTACAATCCTTCAATCGTTGGTGTCCAGAAAAGCGGACCTATGTTCATCTTCGCTGTGCGCTCTTTGATCATGGTCATGATGTCTTCCGGATATTCAGGTGCGGCAGACAAACCCGTGTGTTCAAAACAATCCACACCTGCTTTTAATCCTCTGCGAATTTCATCGGGGCGATGTGCATGCGCCACCACACGCAAACCATGTTTGTGCGCTTCATCCACTACAGCCATGTATTCTGCATCTGTCATCTCATCCTGGTCGATCAGTTTGATCACATCCACGCCTGCTTTTGCGAGTTGCTGAATTTTTGCACGCGCATCTTTATCTCCATTTACACCCCAGCGAAAAGCTTCTGTTCCCGGATAAGGTTTCTTCTGAATGAAAGGTCCGCTCATGTACATGGTTGGTCCGGGTATTTCTCCAAGATTGATTTTATCGCGTACATTGATGCTCGCTTGCAGTGGCGCACCCAGATCTCTAGCGCTGGTTACACCTGCCAATAAAAGCTGATGTGCCGATGAGGGCATGATCACGCTTTCGAGTAAGTGCAAATAGGTTTTATCCCAGTAGGTGTAATCACTATGCCCATTGATCATTAAGTGCACGTGCATGTCCCACATACCGGGCATTACGCTCATACCTTCGGTGGAAATTATTTCTGCGCCTGCGGGTATCTGCATTTGTCCCACCTGACCGATGGCTTTGATACGCTCACCTTCAATGATGATTACTGAATTGCGCAAGGGCTTTCCGCCATAGCCATCAATAAGGGTTCCTCCTACGAGGGCTTTTGTTTGTGCATAGCTACTGATTGAAAATGCGAGGAGCAGCAGTATTATAATCTTCTTCATATTTGTTGATATAAACTTGAGGAAAGATAAGGAATTTGAAAGTTTTATTATGGAAGACCCCTAAGCCCCTTCAGGGGGATTACCATAAGTTGCTTGAAGGGTAATTACACCTTTTGTATTATACCAAAAGTATAATACCTTTGGTATAATGTAGATGTTATGAATCCATTTATTGTTATCGGGTACCGGGGTAAAAGTTTTTTCTGCGATCGGGAGGTGGAAACGCAGCGGCTTATTAAAAATATAAAAAACGGTAGAAACACCTGCATCGTTTCCCCACGCAGGTTAGGTAAAACGGCTCTGATTTACCATGTTTTTGCACAACTGAAAGGCTGGATTTGCATTTATGTTGACCTCAATTTGTGCAATAACTTAGATGACTTTCTTAAAAGCCTGGGCTCTGCGCTCGCCAATATCCCGCAAACAAATAAATTTTCTTTTATTGAATTGCTTACATCACTCAAATTCAGTGTAGAGATGGATGCCGTAACCGGGCAATACAGTGTTGGTTTTAACCTGGTGAAACCGGGCGATAATAAAAAGTCTGTCTCAGAACTGTTGAAAATACTTTCCAGGCAAAAGCAAGTAGTTATTGCATTAGATGAATTTCAGCAAATCATTTCGTTTGAAGAATCGCAAGTTGAGGCCTGGCTAAGGGCTGAGGCGCAAAAGTATAGTACGATAAGATTTATTTATTCAGGAAGTCAACAAAGAATTCTTCATGAAATGTTTGGCTCAAGTAAAAGACCATTCTATCATAGTGCAGAATTGATGAAGCTCAATTGTATCGATATGCCTGTTTACATTAATTTTATTATTGAACAATTCAGACAAGGCAAGAAACGTATTTCAAGCGAAGTTGCCACATTCATTTACGATTATTGCCTTGGTTTTACTGCTTACATTCAACAGGTATGTAATCATTTGTATGATGAAGACAAGAATACTATTACCGAGGAGCTGGTGCTTGCAACAGTAGGTGAGTTGTTGAAACAATACGAACCCTTTTATCTTAAAATAAAAAAACCGCTCACGGTTATTCAGTTCAAGGTGTTGCGTGCAATTGCTCAGTTAAAAAGAGTTTATGCGATAAACGGAAAAGAGTTTATGGGAAAGGCAGAAATTACCAATGCGGCATCGGCTACAAAGGCAGTAATGGCATTACTAAAAAATGATTTGATTTATACTGATACTGATGAAGCCGGTAAGGAGTTTTATAGCATAGATGATGTTTTATTTATGCGCTGGCTTGAAAGATATGGCTAAAATCCGGGAATGTTATTTATAAAAAATCAAAAAATAAAATGCCCCACATCAACTGCAACAATGTAAGCCTATACTATACCGATGAAGGAAGCGGTGAAGAAACTATTGTATTTTCTCACGGACTGCTCATGAACAGCGAAATGTTTCGTGCGCAGATCAATCATTTTAAAAAACGATATCGTTGTATTGCCTACGATCATCGCGGACAAGGTCAGAGCGAAGTCACTGAAAGCGGTTATGATATGGATACACTTTATCTTGATGCCGTTGCGATTATAGAAAACCTGCAATTAGGTGCAGTTCATTTTGTAGGTCTCAGTATGGGTGGTTTTGTTGGTATGCGTCTGGCTGCACGAAAACCAGAGTTGGTCAAAAGCTTGATATTAATGGATACTTCTGCTGATGCTGAGCCGAATAAACTAAAGTATCGCACGCTTAATTTGATCTTCAAACTGGCAGGCACGAAACCCATTCATAAAAACATCATGAATATTTTGTTTGGAAAAACTTTTATGAATGATCCGGAAAGGGGAGAAGAAAGAATTGAACAAGAAAACAGGTTGCGCGAATTAAAAAGATCCATCACCCGATCTGTAAGCGCTGTAATTGACAGACAAAGTGTGTACGAAGAAATCAGAGAAATTAAAAAGCCCACCCTTGTTATTGTTGGAGAAGAAGACGTAGCCACAGTAACAAATAAGTCGCAACGCATTCATAAACAGATTAACGGATCGGTGTTTGAGGTGATTCCATTTGCCGGTCATAGCGCACCCATTGAAAATCCCGCTGCCATAAATAAAGTACTTGATAATTTCTTGCAACATCAAAAACATGATGGAAGTCATTTTGTTGCTCAATAAAAACTTGTTGCTTTAAGTTATGAAGTACTCTCTATCACTTGGCCGAATTGCCGGTATCAGTGTTTTTGTACACTGGACTTTTCTAATTCT
>CAZVFM010000215.1:0-4777 GCA_964626095.1 uncultured Roseivirgaceae bacterium
CCCGCGAGATACATGGCCTTTTCAGCTTCACCTGTTTTTTTAAAACTGCTTTTATCAACACCAGAAATCGGGCTAGAGACTAAAAGTCCTTTGTAATTATTTCTGAATTTAGAGGCATTGGCATCAGTCTTTCGATCAGGAAATGGTGAAAGATTTTTTCTGCTCAATCCAAACGCTTCGGGCACCAATTGCATGGCAGAAAAATTCCTTTTCAGAAAAACCTGAATGGAGTCTTGCGGGTTTGGTGTTTGTCTCCCATTCGTTTGAGGAAGGGGAAAGTCGCTGGCGATTATACGTACTCCATGTTCTTCAAACACTTCTTTAACAAGCGCACTAATTTGAATTGAATTTTTCCATGTATCTGCAAATGCGGCCTCACTTGCATTATTAATACCTAATTGATGAAAACCAAGATTTACACCTAGTAAATTCAATCGTCTTGCCGTTGCTTCAGCTTGAGCCTCGATAAGTTCACGATTATTTGTGGCCAGCAAAAGCTCGGTGCCTGCCAGCTTGTCGAGACTATCTAAATTCAGCCATATACCATGATCTGATGAAACTGCCACAAATGCCGGTATTTTACTTTCTTCCTTTAGTCTGTTGGCAAGCTGAATATGTTTTGAAGGATTAGCATTACGGATAACGAACCCCCCATATTGATTTTTTCGCGTTATTGAAAACAGCTCGTTTTCGCTCAATTGGGAAAGGTCTAGATTGAGTAAAAAAAGCTGCTGAATTTTGTCATCCAGGCTCATTTTGCTCAAAACGCTGTCAACCCATTGCGTTTGTCTGTTCTGGGCATTTAATTCGATAAAAATCCCTGAAATAAGCAGTGATATCAGCCAAACTTTTTTAGCCATAGCTCCGTTTGAAATTGTAATTAAGTGCGAATAAAAGCATTTTTGCATTGCTTGAAATTAACTAAGCGGGTCGGTTAATTGGCCTGCATGGAATAAATTCTTTCAATATCCTTGCCATGAATATGTTTTCTTTTTTGCGTACACCCAAACCTCAACGATTTTCTTTTACCTCCAGGTATTACGATCCATTAAAAGAAGAGATGAAAGAACGTACAGAACGCATCAAAGCAGAGCTCAACAGGGATAAAGATAATATTTCCACTTATGATCCCTCGTCCAGAATAAAGGGATCGTTTAAAGAACGTAGGCCTACCGGTGTTAATCGCCACAGCAATATTTTACAGTCAATTATTTTGCTTCTTTTGGTTGGATTGATTTTGGGGTATCTCGAGTTCGGAAATTACGCTTTGTACATTGGCTTACTCATCGTTCCCGTCTATTTCTATTTCCGGTTTAAGAAAAACAATTAAGCACTTGGCAGATATCATTAAACTTTTGCCGGATGCTATTGCAAACCAGATTGCCGCTGGTGAAGTAGTGCAAAGGCCCGCCTCTGCTGTTAAAGAATTGCTGGAAAATGCGGTTGATGCAGGCGCAAGTCATATTACCCTCATTATTAAAGAAGCAGGTAAAACACATATACAAGTAATTGATGACGGTGCAGGTATGTCAGAGACAGATGCCCGCATGAGTTTAGAGCGGCACGCTACATCCAAAATCAGAAAAGCAGAAGATTTATTTTCGATCAAAACAATGGGTTTCAGGGGAGAAGCACTTGCTTCCATTGCAGCGGTTTCACAAATGGAAATAAAGACCCGGCAGGATAATAAGGAGTTAGGAACATTACTTGTAGTAGAAGCTTCGGAAGTTAAACGGCAAGAACCGGTTGCCAGTGATAAAGGCACGAGTATTACCGTAAAAAATCTTTTCTACAATATACCTGCACGAAGAAATTTTTTGAAGTCGAATCCGGTAGAAATGAATCATATTGTTGAAGAATTCTATCGCTTAGCTTTGGCGCATGCAGAGATAACTTTTAAGTTTTACAACAATGATCAACTATTGTTTGATCTTCCGCCTTCTAAACTTGGCCAACGCATTGTTAACATTTTTGGAAAATCTTTTCAGTCGCAATTGGCAGCTTGCCAGGAGGAGACTGATTTATTAAAGATAACCGGTTATGTAGGTAAGCCTGAGTTTGCAAGAAAATCGAAGTCAGAGCAGTACTTCTTTGTGAATAATCGATTCATAAGAAATCATTATTTGGGGCACGCAGTGAAATCTGCTTTTAAAGGATTGATCGCTGATGATACACACCCATTCTTCGTCTTGTTTATTGATATTGATCCAAAGCATGTCGATGTAAATGTACACCCAACTAAAACTGAAATTAAGTTTGATGATGATCGCTCGGTATATGCAGTGATTTTCGCTGCAGTAAGTAAGTCATTAGCCGAGCATAATTTTATACCGGCACTCGATTTTCAGGCAGATGTAAACCTGATTAATAAATTGCAAGGTGCAGATGCTGCTCAAAAACAACAGTTCATTACAGAGCATATGGGAGATGCCCTTGGCAGGAGCAATCTTCAGAATTGGGAGAAAATGTTTGAAGACCACACGCAACTATCTGCATTGAAGCTGAGTGGGGATGATGAGAATAGCCCGGTAAGACTTCGGTTTGAGAGTGCTATTAACAAAGATGAAGAATCGTTTACCCCAAGAGAGCATGTGCTCTTTCAGCTAAAGCAACAATATTTGGTTCGCAATGTAAAAGCAGGCTTGATGATTATCGACCAACAGGCAGCACATGAAAGGGTGCTCTACGAGGCATTTAGTAACCAAAGAAATATAACTGGTGCCAGTCAGCAATGTTTATTCCCTCAAACCCTTCAGCTGAGCGTTACTGACTACAACCTGGTGGGAGAGATAAAAGATGAAATTCAAAAACTCGGTTTTGATTTTGATTTTTTTGGTAAGGATGCTGTTGTAGTGAACGGTATTCCCAGTAAAATTAAGCCCGGAAATGAGAAGATATTGTTTGAGGGCCTGCTCGAACAGTTTAAACTCAACCAGGCCGAGTTGAATATTCCAAAGCAAGAGAGTCTTATTCGTGCATTGGCAAAAAGGTCTGCAATAAAAGCCGGTCAACTTATGGAACGGGAAGAGATGTTGGCGCTGGTAGAGCAATTGTTTGCCTGTACAAATCCGAACTATACCCCTTCAGGTAAACCTGTTTTCTTTATTTTTGATACCGAAAAAATTCAATCCTTCTTCGAATCCATATGATGCGGCTTACTCCAATTGTAAAGAACTTATTAATAATAAATGTAGTGGTTTTTGCTTTGCAGAAACTGGTGCCTATAATTGGTGTAACGGAAATATTCTCCTTATGGAAAATCGGTTCGGTCAATTTTGCGCCCTACCAGTTTCTTACCTATATGTTTGCCCATGGCAGCCTGATGCACATCCTATTTAATATGATGGGGCTTGTCTTCCTTGGCCCTTTGCTTGAATCGTTTTGGGGGCCAAAACGCTTTCTTACTTTTTATTTAGTTACAGGTATTGGCGCAGCCATTATTTATTCGGGTATTGAATATTATAGTGTAGCAAAGGTGCGGAATGAAGTAGAAGCTTACATTGCCGATCCTGGACCGGACCAGTTCAATTACATGATTACAAATGCCTACGGCTTAAATTCTCAGTTATATAATTTTATTGATGAATATTCTCGTAATCCAGAAAACGATGCATTAAGAAAACGAAGCATCAGCCTTGCTAACGAATTACTGGATCTTAAGCAAAACTTCGGTTCTATGCTTGGGGCCTCTGGTGCCATTTACGGCATACTCATGGCTTTCGGATTGCTATTTCCAAATCTTGAGCTCATGCTAATATTTCCGCCTATACCGGTTAAGGCCAAATATCTTGTTTTGGTCTTGGGTGGCATTGCTTTATACTCAGGTTTGCAGGGAAATCCCGGAGATAATGTAGCTCACTTTGCACACCTCGGGGGAATGATTTTTGCCTATATTATGATCCGATATTGGAGGAGTCAAGGAGGATAATTTTATGAGTTGGATAGTAAACGATTTTAGATCTGCTTTTAACAAGCCCAACAATGCACATGCGCAGCTGATCATCATCAATGTGGTGGTGTTTATTGCTTTGGCTTTAATGAATTTGGTGATGACCTTGAGCGGAGCTAAAGAACTCTTCCTCGGCATACACCAGCAATTGGCCATACCGGCCACTTTCGGGGAGTTCATTTACAAACCCTGGACCCTCATTACTTATGCCTTTGTGCACGACCTCTCAGGAATATTCCACATCTTGTTTAACATGCTGGTATTTTACTGGTTTGCTCGTCTCTTTATTGAATTTCTTGGTAGCGATAAGCTGATAGCTGTTTATGTATTAGGTGCTTTGGCAGGAGGGCTATTGTACTTGCTGGTTTATAACTTTATTCCGTATTACATGGAGCGCATTCCTACTTTTGGAATGGTGGGGGCATCAGCTGCTGTTTATGCAGTGGTTGTAGGCGCAGCCACACTTATGCCGAATTACCAGTTTTACTTATTGCTGATTGGCCCAGTGAGAATAAAATATATTGCGGCATTTTATATTGTGATTTCATTTTTAGGTTCTGTAGGTCCAAATGAAGGAGGCAACATTGCTCATTTAGGTGGTGCCCTCATTGGTTTTGTCTATATCAGACAACTGCAATCGGGGGTAAACATTGGTAACTGGATCATAGAATTTATTGATACAGTTGTTGGTTGGTTTAAGCCAAGCAGTCGTATTAAAGTAAGTTATAAGAGCGGGGAAAAGCCCGGAGCCTATGCCAAACAAAGTAAAGCTTCACAAGCAGAGATTGATGCTATTCTAGATAAAATATCTGATCGCGGCTACGAAAG
>CAZVFM010000216.1:0-4773 GCA_964626095.1 uncultured Roseivirgaceae bacterium
TTCTTCATCATCCATCGCCATACGACCGAACGATTCACGGATATCTTTTGCAGCCGCAATAGGGTCAGGATTTCCATTTGGGCCTTGAGGATTGACATAAATCAACCCCATTTGCACAGCAGCCAGTGGATTTTCCAGGTCACGTTCTCCGGTGTATCGCTTGTCATCCAGCCATTCTTTCTCAGCACCCCAATACACATCTTGTTCAGGTTCCCACACATCTTCACGACCACCAGCAAAGCCGAAGGTTTTGAAGCCCATGGATTCTAATGCCACATTGCCGGTCAGGACCATCAAATCGGCCCACGAAATTTTACTTCCGTATTTCTGTTTTATCGGCCATAACAACCTGCGTGCCTTGTCAAGGTTTACGTTGTCGGGCCAACTATTCAGTGGGGCGAAGCGTTGCTGTCCGGAGCCTGCACCGCCACGGCCATCACCAATACGGTAAGTGCCCGCACTGTGCCAGGCCATGCGGATAAATAATGGACCATAATGCCCAAAGTCGGCAGGCCACCAGTCCTGTGAATCTGTCATCAGGGCGGTAAGGTCTTTTTTTATAGCTGCCAGGTCCAGCTTCTTAAATTCTTCTGCATAATTGAATTGCTTGCCCATCGGGTTGGATAAGGATGAGTTTTGGCGCAGAATATTCAGTTTCAACTGATTGGGCCACCAATCTCTATTTTGAGTGCCGCCACCTGCGGAATGGTGGAAGGGGCACTTGCTTTCTCCGTTACCGTTGCTTGTATGTTTTTGATCTGCCATGTTTATTAGTATTTAATGATTGATGTATAATTTTATGAATTAAGTTTCCTGGTTGCATTTTACCAAGACTAAAACAGTATGCCTATGACTAAAATCATTGCATAGGACAATATTACCGTGCTATGGTTAATAAATCAAATTGATTATATTTATGATGATATAGTTATAATCTATGACCTTAACACAGCTGGAATACCTTGTTGCCCTGGATACTTACCGACATTTTTTGATTGCCGCTGAAAAGTGTTTTGTAACTCAACCTACACTAAGTATGCAAATTCAAAAACTTGAAGAGGAACTTGGTATAAAGATTTTTGATCGCACCAAGCAGCCGGTAATTCCAACCGAAATAGGGCAGGGCATCATCGCGCAGGCCCGGGTAACTTTACGTGAAGCCGAGATGATTAAACAAATCATCAGCGACCAGCAAGATACCCTTTCAGGAGAGTTGCGTATTGGCATAATTCCCACCCTTGCGCCCTACTTATTGCCACAATTGTACAAAGACATGCGTGAAAAATACCCTCATCTGAACCTGATCATTAAAGAAGGTATTACAGAAGAACTCATACATGACCTTAAAAGTAGCCGACTAGATTGTGGCATTGTGGTTACACCCCTCAAAGATGCTTCTATAAAAGAAGATGTGCTTTTTTATGAAGAGCTGTTTGTTTATGTGTCAAAAAAAAATGCATTGTCAAGCAAAAAGTATGTATTGGCTCATGAAATTAATCCTGAGCAACTCTGGCTGCTTGAAGAAGGGCATTGCTTTCGCTCACAGGTATTGAATTTATGCGAATTAAGGAACAGTGTTGACTATCATTTTAAGTACGAAACCGGCAATATTGAAACACTCAAACGCATGGTAGATAAAAGCGATGGCATTACCATTTTACCCGAAATGGCAGTGATGGAATTTAGTCCTTCGCAACGCAAACTTGTCAAGCGATTGAAAGAACCCAGTCCTGCACGTGAAGTGAGTTTGGTTACCCATCGCGACCATATCAAAACCAAACTGATTAAAACGCTGAAAGAAGAAATTTTAGGCATTGTACCCAAAGAGATGCGGAAGTTGCAGCATAAGAAAGTACTGGAAATTAATTACTAAGAAGTCAGTTGATGAAGTTAAAATAATTTTCTTTCACTCCTCATTAAAATTTGCTTACTTGTTTCAACCAATTCAAAAACCATGAGCCTAACTAATACCAAAAGAGACAAGATTTTATTCTGGACATTCAGCGGACTTTTTTGCGCCTTTATGCTGATGTCGGCTATTCCCAACCTGCTCTCTGCCCCTGAGTGGGTTGAGATTTTTGAGCAACTGGGGTATCCCTTGTATTTGTTACCCTTTATCGGTCTTGCCAAATTGCTGGGCTGCATTGTTTTGTTGGTACCTGGTTTTCCTCGTTTGAAGGAGTGGGCTTATGCAGGATTCTTTTTCGATTTAACAGGTGCTGTATATTCAGCTCTTGCAGTAAGTGGTTTCGACCCAATGATGCTGGTGATGTTGGTACCCTTTGTAACGGGTGCCCTATCTTATATTTATCATCACCGACTGCTGAAATCAACAAGATATTAATATGCTGGATTTAGTTATTGAAGCGCGCAAGGCTTTGCTTGCACCGGGCATGGAAGTACGCAGGATTCTGCCCTTTAGGTTACGCAGAATGGTGGGCCCCTTTATTTTTATGGATCATGCCGGACCTGTAAAAATTCAAGCTACTGCTGCTACTTCAATGGATGTGTTGCCCCATCCGCACATCGGTTTATCCACAGTAAGTTATTTGTTTGGTGGTAAAGTGATGCATCGCGACAGTTTGGGTGTAGCGCAAGTGATTGAACCGGGAGAAGTCAACTGGATGACTGCCGGTAGTGGCATAGCACATTCTGAACGCTTTGAAGATCCGAAGGTACTGGCAGGAGGGAAGCTTGAAATGATACAAACCTGGGTAGCCCTTCCGGAAAAAGATGAAGAAGCTGATCCTGCATTTGAAAATTATAAGCAAACTCAATTACCTGTGTTTACAGATAAAGGTGTTTGGATGCGATTGATAGCCGGAGATGCCTATGGCCTGAACAACAAAGTAAAAACACACTCGCCTTTATTTTATCTGCATGTTGAATTGGAAAATGATGCGCGTATGACTTTACCTGAAAAGCATACAGAGCGCGCTGTATATGTAGCTAAAGGAAGTATTGAAATTTCAGGAAGAAATTACGGTGTAGGTCAGATGATCGTGTTTAATAAAAATGCGGATCCGGTGATCAAAGCCAAAGCCGCGTCTACCCTTATGTTGCTGGGCGGAGAACCTTTGGGTGAACGATTTATCTGGTGGAATTTTGTTTCTTCCCGCAGAGAAAGAATTGAGCAAGCCAAGGAAGATTGGAAGCAAGGCAGAATTATTTTACCTCCGAACGATAACAAGGAATTTGTTCCATTACCGGAAGATAAAAGTAAGCCTGCGGGCAGTCCGCAGCCGGGACTGCTTTCTTGAAAATATTTCAAGAAACTTCAAAATGCATCACTGGTATTGTAAAATGTCTTCACCAGGCAGTTTAATATAGTAGCAGCACAAAAAAACAGCCCGTTTTTAGGCAGGATAGTCTATGTATTTCTTACAACGAGGCCAGGGTTGAAAATTCATTTACTGTTTTGATTTTTTCTGCAGGGCCTTTGAATAATTCTTCCATTGAGATTTTGAAGATGTCGACATTATGTACGCTGAGTTTTTTAGAGAAGGTGGCAAAGCTTCCGCAATGTGTAATGCTGAAGAATTCATCGTCAAGGTTGCCGTTGACAGCCGGACCGAGGTTTTGGGGCTCGCTCCAGTTGGTCCAGGAATCATCCAATCTTTTTGACATATAAATATCATACCCACCAAATCCATGATGACCGCGAGAAGCAAAGTAGAGTGTTTTGTTATCAGAAGCCAGGAAAGGAGATGATTCATCTAAAGCTGAATTGATCACTGTCCCCATGTTGATGGGTTCAGTTGCTTCCGTTCCATTCCAAAAGCTCACGTAAAGGTCACGGCCGCCAACTGATTCGGTACGCTCAATGGCCTGAATGATAACGCCATTTTTCAGTGAAACATAAGCGTTTGCGTGCCTGGAAATATTATAGTCGTTCTTAATATGTATTGGCTCAGGGGTTGTCCACTGACCATCTTTGTTTATGCTGTACGACAATCCTGCACGCATCTTTCCTTTGCGAAGGTATTGGTTACCTAATATGATGGTGTCGCCAGTAGTACTCACATTGTTGATATAATTGGGACCGCTATTATTGAGTTCACCCGCAAGGCGAACCGGATTTGACCAGGTAGTAGAGGCCTTGTCGTATTCGGTGTACCATATATCTTCCGCATCATCAATACCAGCGGTGTTGGCCGGATGAAACAGGCGACTGAAATACATTCTTTTTCCACAGGGAGTCAGCACGGGCTTAACCTCCTGAAAGGGGCTATTGATTGCTGAGCTTAATCGGGTGGCAACAGCTTCAGAATTGACAGTAGGCGCAATATTAATTGCTCTACCTGTATTTTTGAGCTGATTTGATTCCGTATAGTTAACTGCACTATACGATTGGGCTTGTGCCATGACAGCATAAATGCTTACGAAGAGAAAGGTAATTAAAACAAGCAATGCGTTGTTAGCACGTTCGCGAATTCTGCTTTTGAGTATCATAATGGTAAGTGTTTAAATGTAAATTTTTTTTTCTGACCTGATTGATGATACAAAGATGGGGCTGCGTAAGCTGTGATAAATCAGGGGAAAGCTGATTTACTAAAAATCAGGAATCTCCGCATCTCAAGGGCTGGAATTACAAATTTTAAGCGATTTATCAGGTCTGGAGGGCAAAGAGATATTGTAATGACCAGGATGGGGGCAGTGAAACCCTTAGCCCCTCAGGGTAAACCCTTACTTTGACGTACCTCGTTAATGGAGTACAGCAGGACAAATAAGGTGGGTTCAAAGTGCTTAAAGGATAAAATCACTTGATGCATA
>CAZVFM010000217.1:0-4695 GCA_964626095.1 uncultured Roseivirgaceae bacterium
AACCCGATGCCCATTATTAGTATTTTTTTCTTTGTCATTGTTGTTTACTTATTATAAATGAATAGACGTAATTGTACGCAAGCCCTGACAAACCCGCTAGAAAATATTTTAAGAATATCATTTGGCTTTAGTCTAATAAAAATGGCGCCAGCAAGCACAAAGCCTGTCTGGCGCCTAACCCTGAACTTTATGCGCTACTTCACTACTAAGTACTTTTTATTTGCTTTATTATTTTCATTTTAAGATTCTCATTATCCTTCTTTTTACTTCCGGCTTTACGGATTAAACCAGTAAATAGTGCATTTATTGTTTGTGATTGTTTTTCATAACTTCTGCAAGCCAAACACATTGAATTATGTATTGAAAGTATTACAGATTCCTTTCTGCTTAATTTCGCTACTTGTTTTTTCTCAATCAATTCAGTGGCCTTTTTACACGAGAGCAACCAAAAACTCATTATTCGTTTCATATACTTCATTTCTACAAGCTAAACCATTTAACTTCTAAACACTTTTTAAGCAAAAGCTTTGCCCTGTGAAGCATTTGCCAATAATTAGACGCTGTGATTTCAAGTTCCTGACAAATCTCGGCAGTTTCTTTTTCATCTATGAATTTACTTGTTACAACAAGTCTCCAATTTTCAGGCAGATCGTCAATACATATCCTGAACACCTTGTAAAAATCAGGATCATCTAAAATATTTTGATCAGTTACTTGCCAGGCAAGCTCTAGTCCGTTTGTTTCCCAGTTGCCATCTGCATCAAATAGGGAGTCTGTATGTTGCATGGCTTCGGTTACTGAAATGCGTTGTTCTACTTTTATTCCCTTTGCATATTGCCTGAAATGATCAATAATTTTATTGTTGAGTATTCTAAACAGCCATGTTTTTGGACTGCTATTACCTTTAAAGTTTTCGTATGACTTAACTGCGGAAAGAAAGGTTTCTTGCACTAAATCCTCGGCTATCTCCTGATTATTTACTTTATACTTAGCCCAATTAAGTAAGCTGTCGGTATACATGCGTACCCAATTGCTTAATGTTTGTTGTTTCGTGTCTGAATAATTATTTGATACCAAGCTATTAATTCGAATAACTTAAAATTACTTATGCAATATCAATAGGTTAGCTAATAACATGTTGTCTTATAGGAGACACTCTCCTATATGCCATCGATATACGTTTAGTTTAGTAGAAAATATAATTAATGAATTTCTATTCTGGCGACTGCAGGAGAGGGTGCAAACTCCCTTAAAACCTAAACTATACGCTACTCAGCTTTGTATGAGTAACCCTTCAACACTGTTGCACCTCTCCCATCGCAGTCATGAATTCCTATGAATCTTGTCTTATTACTTAGACGTGCTGTAAGCTAAATCCTGACAGACTAATCAGGCTTATTTTTCTGATTTTGGCTATTCAACAGGTTCAAAAATTTCAAGGTTCGGATAAAAAGCCGCCCAGGCAAACCAATAACCTATGTAGGAGGTAACCTCATTGAGCTTTTGGCCCAAGCGAGGCCCGGAGGTTGCCTCACCAAAAACATTCCAGGTATTGCCTTCATTGTCTCTAATTAACGACTCTGATAAGTCAGTGGAATTAACCTCAAAACTGAGTAATGGCCCATTGCCTACCCTGCGCTCAAATACTGAAATAAAATTGTGAGGTTTGCTTCCCACAGCTACAAGCTGTTTGCCATTAAATGAATCTTCCAAAACGGTTATACCATCTTCAAAACTACCAAAGCGGTAAGCCTTGGCTGCTTCATCTATGATAATTCCTAATACTCTTTCTTTATTGGGCAGGCGATTGTCTTGCGGGCTGAAAGGGAAAAGAAAGCGAGTGTTATTTGTACGGTAATCTCCATAAGGAAAGCTTCCATAATTTCTGCTAAAACCAGTTTGGGTTGAAACCACTTTTGTTTCCGGAAACATTTCTCGCCAGGTTTTCCATGTAGTTTCTACTGAATGGAAAGTTGTTGCTTTTTGCCCGAGTAGTTGGCCATTAACACAATCTAATCGCATTTGCGACCAGTTGCTATCAGTAAGTCTGTCGTAGGGAATAACGTTAGTATTGTACAGCAAACCTGAAACACCGAAAGTAGTTACTGTTCCATTTAAGGTGCGGTCCCATGTTGTACCTGTTCCTGTTAGCGGGCAATAAATAATTGCCATAGCTTGACCGCCCACAACATCGTTTATGATTTCATGCCAGTCGAGTATTGGATGCGGATAAGCACGCACATCATCTCCCACTTTATACCCCACAACCAAGGCATTATCTCCCAGGTAAGTGGCTTGTGCTGCACTTATCATGCTTGGATTGGTAAGCGCAGGTATGCCATCTTTTCCCGGGCCACCATCAAAAACTTCATTTCTTGGAATGCTCCAATCACCGTTTGCCCGAACGCTTGCCGGCACGTTGTCGTTACAAGCTGCGAGTATCATGATACTTGTCAGAATAATCATATTGGTTTTCATAGGCCTCATTTTTTAAAATTGATAATTCGATTCTATTTTTTGTTTTTTTGGTATGGTAAAATAAACACCTCCATTCAAGCGATAACTTGGTGATAGCTGTGTACCCACAACCCTAGCATACAAAGGAATTTCACTGTTAAATGAAACAACCAGATTAGGATGAACATACCAACCCAATACCGGCATGATAAAGACAAAATCACCACCTGTATTTGGCATTATTTCACTATTAAATAAATCTTCTCCTGCATGCCGGTATCTTACGTTAAACCCAAAAGAGAGTAAAGTTTTATTAAGCATAACCTGATCCGAATATCCGGCAAGTATCTGAAGTTCATCACCAAACTGATACGTTTCATTTCCCAGGTATGTGGTATTGATTCCTGTAAGCCTGTACGTAAAGTTGCTGAAAAAAGACCGTGTGGGTTTTTTTAAATCAGTTTTGATTATTCGGTGAATAAAAACTGCATCGTTTGCTCCTGAACCGGGCTGTAAATCTGCATTCAGTGACAGGTCGTTTACATTTCTTAAATCAGATTTCCCGGTAGCAAATTTTGGTCCTGCTCCTGCAATTAAATCCCAGCCCTTTTTATTCAAATAAAGGTAGTTAGCCAATATTACCCAATCGCCAATTCCTCTGGTTTGATCAAAAGATCCGAAACCCCCAACTTGATTAATTATTCTTTCCTGTTGAACCCAAGAGCTTAAGCTTTCTATAAATAATTTATCTGATATAGAATAAGAAGACTTCAATAAAACAGATAAAGTATTTCTCTCCCGTGCATCATCATTTAAAACTTCGCTGCCTTCTTTCAATGTTTTTAAAACATTTAAATCGGCACTTAATGAAAACTGCCAGGTGCCTTTTGATGACAACGGTAAGCCCCCGATATTATTGGTTAAGGGCACTCCCCCAGAGCAACAAGTTTGAGCAAATAATTGATTAGTACCAATAGAAATAATAGCCGTCAACACCAGAATCTTCTTCACCAGATTATTTTATTTTCAATAATATTAGTTAGGTGATTTGACATATAATGTCAAGTAGCTGACTTTAGGATAAAATCAATATTGCATTGCAAGAAAATTATTGCAACTCTAACAGTACATCGCAAAAATACTTATTGGAATCATAGAAAATATCAACAACACAAAGACCGGCATTTTCTGCTAGCGCAGTAATCATATCCATATCATACTTCTGTGATACTTCGGTATGAATGGCTTCCCACTGTTTGAATTGCATTTTCTTATCGCAAGATTCAAAATAAACTTCCTGGTCGGCACGGCTCACTAAAAAACTTTTGCTCCTGCCGCTTGCGGGGTCATAATATGGATAGTGTATAAATTGCTCCGTATTGAAATTGGCGCCCAACTCCCGGTTAAGTCTTAGCAACAGATTTAAATTAAACTTGCGCGTAATGCCTTGTGCATCGTTATAAGCTGCCAGTATTTTATCAGGATTCTTTTTTAAATCAAAACCAATAATCAACTGGTCATTTGGGTGCATCGAAACAGCAATTGATTGAATAAAAGCTTCTGCCTCAGCTACGCTAAAGTTGCCAATGTTGGCTCCCATAAAAAGTAAAACCTTAGGCATTGTGTCTGTATTTAGCTTGTCAAGGGCTTGCAGGTACCTGTCATTGACAGGATGAATGATAAGGCCGGGCACAGATTTTTTCAGTCGCACCTCCAGTTGATGTAAAACCGTTTCTGAGACATCAATGGGTGAGTAAATAAAGTCAACTTTGTTTGCGCTAAAATGCTTAAGTAAAATCTCCGTCTTCAGGCCGTCACCAGCTCCGAGTTCAATAAGGTTAAACGGTGTGCCGACTTCTACAAAATGCTCAAGTAGCTTGGATTTATTCGATTCCAGTATTTCATATTCACAGCGGGTAAGATAATACTCAGGCATGCGCATAATTTCCTGAAAAATTTTATCACCCGCTTTATCATAAAACAGCCAACTGGGCAATCGTTTAGGTGTATTTGAAAAGCCCTCTTCTACTGCCTGTGCTACTTCTGCAAACTGAACGTCACTGGTTATCATAAACTATTTTTTACACAACCTGATGCCATTGAATTGCCACCTGAGTTGTGGATGAAAAAAATTTCTGTAGGTCACCCTGGAATGTTCCTCCGGGGTGGCAATTGAAGCACCACGTAATACCATTTGATTAATCATGAACTTACCATTGTATTCACCAATAGCTCCTT
>CAZVFM010000218.1:0-4660 GCA_964626095.1 uncultured Roseivirgaceae bacterium
ATGCACCCGCTCATCACCAGTTCACAAAATCCAAAAATCAAACTGGCCCAGTCGCTGGAAAAAGCAAGGGAGCGTAAAAAACAAGGACTGTTTATTATTGAGGGTAAGAAAGAAACTGATCTTGCTCTTGCAGGTAAGTATCAAATAAAATACTTGTTCTATTGCGAGGATCGCTTAAGTGAGAAAGAAATCGAAATATACCACAGTAAGAATTTATATGTCATTCCGGTTGATGCTGAAATATTTGCTAAGCTAAGCTATAGAGATAATACAAGCAGTGTATTGTCAATTGCCAACTTTAAACCACATCCTTTAACCAACATTAAACTTACTACCCCAAATCCGCTGATACTAATACTTGAATCAGTAGAAAAACCTGGCAACCTGGGTGCATTACTTCGAACTGCAGATGCTGCAGCCATGGATGCAGTAATTATTTGTGATCCTCAGACCGATTTTTACAATCCAAATGTAATCCGCTCCAGTGTTGGTTGTGTATTTACTACTCCCATTGCCTCCGCAAGCAGTAAAGAGGTTTTTGATTGGTTAAAGGAAAATAAGATCAATATTTATTGTACCTATCTTAATGCTTCTCAACCTTATCATGAAGTTAACTATAAAGAAGCATCAGCCATTATCATGGGTTCTGAGTCTACCGGACTAAGTGATCTATGGACTAAAAACTCAGATCAAAACATTATCATCCCAATGTTAGGAAGTATTGACTCTATGAATGTTTCGGCTTCTGCAGCTATAGTGATCTTTGAAGCCTTACGACAAAGAGGCTTTAAAAAATAAGGACCGCCTTTGCAGGGGCGGTCCTATTCATCTTCGTCAACCTACGAAGAAGTTTCTCTCTCATTGACTTAGACGGGGATTGCTCCCCAAAAGTTGTATCAATCAGTAGGTTTATTCAGATTTTTTTACACCCGGTGCTCTTTCCAGGAACTCATCATAAAGTTGTGTGTGCCGACTATCCATCGGTATCATCCAACCATCAATAAAAACCTGCTTGATTACAGTTTTGTGCTCAAAAGGATCTCCATCACACAGTATAAGATTTGCCTGCTTGCCCACTTCTACCGATCCCATTTTATCTGCCACTCCAAAAATCTCTGCCGGTATAATCGTTACCGATTTCAATGCTTCTTCTTTACCCATACCATATGCCGCAGCAAATCCTGCATTAAAAGGAAGGTTACGCACATTTTCTGAATCACTAGTACGCAATGCCACCTTCACACCAGCTTTAAGCATTTCACCAGCATTTGCATACGCCTTGTTGTAACGATCATATTCCCGCGTGGGCATTCCAATTACAGGGCCGGTTATTACTGGAACTTTAGCCTTAGCAATCTCATCCGCTACACGCCATCCTTCTGATACACCCGTTAAAACAACCTTCTTCACCTTTTTCTCAACAACCCATTTTAGTGCTGCCTGAATATCTTTGGCAGCATTTACTTCTATCATCAAGGTTCTTTCCCCACGCACAACTGGAAGTAAAGCCTGTAATTCGGGATTGTACTTAACATCTTTACCACCCATGGCTGAGTCTACTTTATGGTACTGTACTGCTGCATCCCAAACTTCGTTGATGCGAGCAAGTGCCTTTTCAGCAGCTTTTTTAATATCATCATCACTTCGTCTGTCCCATGAACTGCGTCTTCCTGTTGTCGGAAAATTCACAGGAATACCTTCGAAACCAGCATACATTTGGTCTGGATTATACCCGTGCAAATTAATCAGGGCTGCGGTACCGGGGAATAATCCGCCTGAAGGAACTGTAAGTGCAGTAGTAACACCACTTACCCTGGTTACTGGAATATGCGTTGAATTAGGATTCACTGCAACCAAAGCGCGCACCTGTGGAACTACATCACCAACTTCATTATGATCATTAGTAAGTGGCACAGAGTTTACTTCTGATAAACCTATTCTCGTTCCACCATCAATAAATCCAGGATAGATAAAATGTCCACTGCAATCCATCACTTCCGCACCGGCAGGTAAACTTACATTTGTTCCTACAGCGGTGATTTTTCCATTACTGATGATGACTGTTGCATTTAGCAAAGTCCCCTTGGTTACAGTTTCAACCGTGGCGTTGGTGAGTGCAAAAGTTCCGCCTTTTCCTTTTGATACTTGTGCTTCGGCTTGTATAATTACCAAACAGCAAATGGCTACCAGGCAGCCTAATATGTATTGGATATTCTTATTCATGGTTTTCAAATTAACGGTTTAAACCAAACATTTTAACAAAAGTCATCTCAGCATCCTGCATGCAATTGTCGTGGTTATGACCTACCACTTCATGTAATGTTACATCTATTGTTTCTTTAGGATTGGGATACAGTCGCATGTCATCCGGGTCACTCTGACTATCAAATCTTACCATGCCATCCACAATGGTATACATTGGCACCGTGTAAATGGAGAGTGGATGATTTTTGAAGATAGCAATGTCTGCTTCTTTTCCCGTTTCAATTGAACCCACCCTTGCATCAATTCCCAGTTGCTTTGCAGGGTTGAGCGTAATTAAAGCGAGGGCTTCATCATCTGATAGGCCACCATAACGCTGCGTTTTACCCGCTTGATGATACAGGTGACGAATGTAATCTCCAGAATCAGAATTGATGGAAGTAACTACTCCATTACGTGTAAGTATCGCTGCGTTATATGCAGTTGAATAATATACTTCAAACTTATATGCCCACCAGTCGGCAAACACAGAAGCCATTGCTCCGTACGCGGCCAACTCTGGCGCCACTTTAAATCCTTCATTTACGTGCTGGAACACCAGTTTCTTAATACCAAAATCCTTACAAACATTTACCAGCATATAAATTTCATCTGCACGGTAAGAATGGCAATGGATGATGATATTTCCTTTTAATATATCAGCCAGTGTCTCCATCCTGCGGTCATAGGTTGGTGGTGCACCGCGAAAACCTTTCTGGCTTTTTGCTTTGTTGTACTTATCCCAACGTTCCATATATTCCTGTGCTTCCGTAAAAGCTTCACGAATGACAAACTCCACACCCATTCTTGTGCGGGGAACAATGCTATTACCAGTGCCATGTACTCGTGTAGGATTCTCTCCCAATGCAAATTTGATGGTGCGTGGTGCCGCTTCCATTTTATATAACTCCGGATCAGTAATGCCATAACGGTGTTTGATGGTTTCACACTCACCGCCAATGGCATTGGCTGAACCATGCATGGCATGCGAAGAAGTAACTCCACCCGCTAAGGCACGATAGATAGATATTTGCAATGGATTGATGGCATCACCGGTAAACACTTCTGCCGTTACAGGGCTCGTTGCTTCATTGATTGCATCCAATGCAATGTGCGAATGTGCATCAATAATACCTGGCATTACATAAAGTCCCTGCGCATCTATTGTTCTGAAGCCTGCGGGTGCCGCAATGTTTTTGCCGACCTGGGCAATTTTACCATCACGTACCAGCACATCGGTACTTTCAAGATTGCCCTTAGTAATGGTAAGTACCGTACCGTTTTTAATCAGCAAATTTCCTTTAGGTACTTGCGCCAAAAGCGAAAAGCTGAAGGCAATAAATGTTAAAAGAGAGAATAATTTTTTCATATTTATATACATCAATGATTAATCAATTGTTTGGGTCTTTACTTGCTTCTACTGGAAAAGATCCCCATTGTCCAACACTCATGGTTCCTGAAAAACTGTCTGTTTCCACCGTAGCAGTCACCTCCACTGTCACAGAATTATCACCAAAACTTAGGGAATAGGTAAACGTTAGGCTATTTCCATCCAACTCTACCGACTTAAGTTCAACTTCTCCCGGCATTCGGTCACTTGTAGTAACGCCTGTGTATCCGCTGCCGTCTTTTTTAAATGTAACCATTCCTGTGCTACTTCCCTGGGGACTATCAATAGACATACTCCAGGAACCTTCAATTTCCACTTTTGCATTGGTATTGCCTTTCTTTGGAGTTTCCTTCACATCAAATTTGTATGGATCACCATCTACAAAAACATACCTGATCTTTGCTTTCTCATCGAAATAAGGTTTATCGGTAATTACTATGTTGGCAATCTTACCGTTATCAACTGATCCAACCCTATCGGATATACCAAACATTTGAGCAGGTGTTGTAGTTAAAGATGCCAACGCAGCATCTTCCGGCAAACCTGCTGCCACCATTCTTCTGATATTGGTATGCACATCTTTTGATTTGACCGACATTGTTGAAAAACCAAAAAGAATTCCAGCATTTCTAAATGTTGCTGCCTGCGAAACATATCTGGCAATTGCTTCTTCTTTTCGCTTCTCCAAGGCTTCCTTTTCTTGGTCAGTCCGGGATTTATCATTTTTAGTTTCTTCTTTTTTGTCTTTCTTAACTTCTTCAGGAAGTTCAAGACTTAGAAAAACTTTTATATCTGGAGATTTGAGTTTATTCATTACATCCCAACCCTCTTTCACATCTCCAAGTACCAACGAAAAACCTAATTCATTTTTCAAATTAAGTACACGATGTATATCTAACAATTTCTCGGCTTTAAACAATACCGGCATTCTTTTATCAATCACCGGATAAAAAGCTTCATGTACGCGATCGGTGGCGGGGCGATTTAATCCTGCACGATTTTGTGCATACATGCTTTCGTAATTCTTTC
>CAZVFM010000219.1:0-4652 GCA_964626095.1 uncultured Roseivirgaceae bacterium
GTGCATCATCCATTGTAGTTGAGCAGGCAGGTAATCGTGTTTGGGCAGCACAGGCAGTGCTGAGTGAATTGTTAGGTGATGGTCTGTGAAGACACAAACCATGTTGAGTCAGTAATTCCTATAAGGACGAAATATTGGTAGCCCCGTAGGGACGAAACAAATGTAAAATGAACAGATTATTTATTGTAAAGATTGGCGGTGAAGTTTTGGATAACCCGGAAAGCATGAAAAGCTTTCTGAGGGATTTTGCATCTATCAAGGAAGCCAAAATTTTGATTCATGGAGGTGGAAAAATTGCTACAAGCATTGGAGATAAACTAGGCATTGAATCTAAATACATCAATGGAAGACGAATCACCGATGCCGATACACTTGAACTGGTTACTATGGTTTACGGTGGCTTGGTCAATAAGCAAATCGTTTCTAAGCTTCAGCAATTTAATTGCAATGCCATAGGACTCAGTGGTGCAGATGGAAATATATTGTCTGCCAAACGAAGACCGGTAAAAGAAATTGATTACGGATTTGTTGGGGATATTGAAGCCAAAGATGTGAATGTAGCCCTGCTTTATTTCTTGCTAATGCAAAATAATGTTCCTGTATTTGCACCACTCACCCATGCCGATGGGAGCATGCTCAATACCAATGCCGATACAATTGCTAAAGTATTGGCAATAGCCATGAGCAAACATTTTGATGTACGCCTGATTTATTGTTTTGATAAACCGGGTGTCTTGAAAGATATCAATGATGAAAACTCAGTTATTCCTTTATTGGATGCAAAGCAATATGAAAGTGGTTTAGCATCAGGCATTTTTGCAAATGGTATGCTTCCTAAATTGGAAAACGCTTTTGATGCTATTCATAGTGGCGTGAAAGAAGTGTTGATTGGTCACGCAGCACATCTTATAAAAAATACACAAACCAATACCACAGGCACACTGATCAGTAAATGATGGAAGCACAGCTAAAAGAATCTGTTCAACTTTTGCAATCGCTGATTGCTGTGCCTTCATTTAGTAAAGAAGAGGAAGGAAGTGCAGATATCCTTTACGAATTTTTGAAAAGTAAAGGTGTAGATGTACAGCGTGATAAAAACAATGTATGGGCAAGGAATTTAAATTTTGAAGCTACTAAACCAACACTGCTGTTAAATTCCCATCATGATACGGTAAAGCCAAATCAGGGATATACCCGAGACCCATTTGATGCTGCGATTATTAATAATAAACTTTACGGATTAGGAAGCAATGATGCTGGCGCAGCATTGGTATCCTTAATGGCAGCATTCCTGCATTTCTATGATGTGAAAAATCTCTCTTTCAATTTGGTATTAGCTGTAACGGCTGAGGAAGAAATCAGTGGAGCAAATGGCATTGCTGATTTATGGAGCAAACTTCCTCCAATTGATATGGCTATTGTTGGAGAGCCTACTTCCAATAACGTTGCTATTGCCGAGAAAGGACTAATGGTCTTAGATTGTTTTAGCAAAGGCAAGGCGGGGCATGCTGCAAGAAACGAAGGTGTCAACGCCATATATGAAGCTTTGGGTGATATCCACTGGTTTCGCACCCATCGTTTTGAAAGAATTTCTGAAACTTTAGGAGAGGTAAAAATGAGTGTTACTCAAATTCAGGCGGGTACCCAGCATAATGTTGTACCAGATGCCTGTTCATTTGTGGTGGATGTACGTGTAACTGATGCCTATACTTTAGAAGAAGTTTTGGAAGAGATTAAAGCATCTGTTCGATCGGAAGTTAAACCACGGTCATTAAGATTGAAACCCTCCAGTATAAGTGAGAATCACCCTTTGGTAGTGGCTGCAAAAAGTTGCGGATTGGAATTGTTCGGTTCGCCTACTCTATCCGATCAGGCATTGATTCCAGCTCCTTCAATAAAATTAGGTCCCGGAGAGTCGGCCCGTTCGCATACAGCCGATGAGTTTGTGTATCTTCACGAAATCGAACAAGGAATTGCCACCTATATTAATCTCTTAAGTAATCTAAATTTTTGAATGAGTAAACTCTGGCAAAAAAATATCAATTTAAACAAGGCTGTGGAATCTTTCACTGTGGGCAATGACCGCATCTTTGATATGTATCTCGCCAAACACGATGTGCTGGGTTCGCTGGCACATGCGCGTATGTTGCATTCCATTACTTTGTTAGACAAAGAGGAGTGGGTGCAGCTTAACAAATCGTTACTGGAAATTTATCAGCAAATACAATCGGGTAAATTTCAGATTGATGAAAACGTAGAAGATATACATTCTCAGGTTGAACTGGAACTTACGAACATGCTGGGTAATGTCGGTAAGAAAATACACAGCGGTCGCTCGCGCAACGACCAGGTCTTGCTGGATATCAAGCTTTATCTGAGAGAGGAGATAGAGTTGCTTGTCAAAGAAGTTGTTGACCTCTTCGATATATTGCTGGTACAAGCAGAAAAATACAAGGCACATTTGCTTCCCGGCTATACGCATCTTCAATTGGCCATGCCTTCTTCTTTTGGCTTGTGGTTCAGCGCGTATGCAGAAAGTTTGGCTGATGATTTGATTCCACTGGAAGCAGCTTATCGCATTGTCAACAAAAATCCCTTGGGCTCCGGGGCAGGATATGGCTCTTCCTTTCCCTTAGAGAGAAAATTGACTACTGAATTATTGGGCTTTGATGATTTGCATTACAATGTGGTGTACGCACAAATGGGAAGAGGCAAGACAGAGCGTATAGTTGCTGCTGCTTTGTCAAATATTGCTGCGAGTCTGAACAAGCTGGCTATGGATGCCTGTTTGTACATGAATCAGAATTTTGGATTCATCAGTTTTCCGGATGAGTTGACTACCGGTTCCAGCATCATGCCACACAAGAAAAACCCGGACGTGTTCGAGATTGTGCGCGGTCGTTGTAATCAAATCATGGCATTACCTAATGGCATTAATTTACTTTCATCCAATTTGCCTTCCGGATATCATCGGGAAATGCAATTGCTCAAAGAATATTTATTCCCGGCTTTTCAAAACTTGAAGGATTGCCTGCGTATGACATGCCTGATGCTTGAGAATATCCGAATCAAGGAGAATATTCTGGATGATGATCAATACAAATTCCTGTTCAGTGTGGAAGAGGTAAATAAATTGGTTTTATCGGGAATGCCTTTTCGGGATGCTTACAAAAAAGTAGCTGCTGATATTGAGCAGGGTAATTATCATCCGGATAAGAAAATTCAGCATACGCACGAAGGAAGCATTGATAATTTGTGTCTTCAAGAAATTGAGTTAACCAGAAATAATAACCTCGCGGCATTCAAGTTTGACAAAGTGCATAAGGCGTTAAGGGCACTTTTGGATTAAAATTGATATTTTTGAATTAGAAATATTTCAAGATTCGTGCTATGAGAATTGTCAACTTCCTGCTGGCCGCCTTATTTCTTTTCTTTGCCTTTGTTCAGGTAAACGATGATAATGCAGCAATCTGGATTATCATTTACGGCTTTATTTCTGTGCTTTGTGTATTGGCCATCTTTAGATTTTATCCTATAAAAATACTACTCGGCAGTATTTTTATTTTGGCTGTCTACATGGCCTTTCTATTTCCATCAGTATTGGATTGGCTAAACGAAGACGATAAATCAGTTTTTTTTGATCAGATGCAAACAGAGAAACCTTACATAGAAACCTCAAGAGAGTTTTTTGGTTTACTGCTTGCCAATTTAACACTCCTTTTCCATTACCTCTCAGCACGTAGATATAGAAGGAAAACTTAATGAAGCAGCTTTTATTTGCACATTTTGCTTATTCCGCTTAAGCTCCTATTTTCGGCTTTTATCTCAAACTTTATATGAGCACTAAAGCCAGTTCAGGTTGGATAAACAGATTTCTAGCTGTTATTGAAAGGGTAGGTAATGCCCTTCCTCACCCGGCCACTCTCTTTGCAATCTTCGCACTACTTGTTGTATTGCTTTCCTGGATTTTCAGTCTGTTTGATATCGTTGTTACGCATCCCGGTACTTTAGAAGATATAAGACCATTCAGTCTGCTTTCAATTGAGGGCCTGCATTTAATACTTACGAAAATGGTAACCAATTTCACCAGCTTCGCACCCCTGGGCACCGTATTGGTTTCTCTCTTGGGAATTGGTATTGCTGAAGGTTCCGGTTTAATTGGCACCGGCTTGCGTTTAGTTGTTCTTTCATCTCCACCACGCCTTCTCACATTTGTGATTGTTTTTGCAGGAGTAATTTCAAATACAGCAAGCGAAGTAGGTTATGTATTGCTTGTACCTTTAGCGGCTATCATTTTTCTGGCAGCACGAAGACATCCACTTGCCGGGTTGGCAGCAGCTTTTGCAGGTGTTTCAGGTGGTTACAGTGCGAATTTGTTATTAGGCACAATTGATCCATTGCTTGCCGGACTTTCTGAAGAAGCTGCGCATATTATTGATCCCTCATACTTAGTTAATCCTGCTTGTAATTATTATTTCATGTTCATTTCTACCTTCCTTGTAGCCATTTTAGGAACATGGGTAACTGAGAAAATAATTGTTCCGCGATTGGGTACCTATGAGGGGGAAGAAAAAGCAACTGAAGTGGGGCAATTAAATAAAGAAGAAAAGCGTGGGTTAAAGTTTGCAAGTGTAGCTTCTCTTCTGGTTATT
>CAZVFM010000220.1:0-4613 GCA_964626095.1 uncultured Roseivirgaceae bacterium
GAAGGTAAGATTACCCGCAATCGCTAATGCGGTGACAATCTCAGGAGAGGCTACAAATGCATGTGTATTGGGGTTGCCATCATTTCTTTTTGCGAAGTTCCTGTTAAATGAAGTGATGATACTATTTTTCCTGTTAGGATCATTGGTATGCCTTGCCCATTGTCCTATGCAAGGTCCGCAAGCATTGGCCAATACAACGCCACCCATCTCTTCAAATAATCCAAGGTAACCGTCACGTTGAACGGTATATCTTACCTGTTCTGAACCTGGTGTTACTGTATATTCTGATTTTACTTTAAGTTTTTTATCAATTGCTTGCTTGGCCAATGAGGCAGCACGCGAGATGTCTTCATAAGACGAGTTGGTACATGAACCAATAAGTCCCACTTCCAATTCTGAAGGCCAGCCATTCTTCCTTACTTCTTCAGCAAAAGCAGAAATAGGGGTGGCCCGGTCGGGAGTAAAGGGTCCGTTCACATGGGGCTCAAGCGATGAAAGGTTGATTTCAATTACCTGGTCAAAATATTTTTGAGGATTGGCATAAACTTCGGCATCTCCGGTAAGATGTACTTTAACTTTATCAGCAAGGGCTGCAATTTCTTTTCTTCCGGTACCCCTTAAATACTCGGCCATTTTATGATCATAACCAAATGTGGAGGTTGTGGCTCCAATCTCAGCGCCCATATTGCAAATGGTACCTTTACCGGTTGCTGAAAGGCTGGTAGCTCCGGGGCCGAAATATTCGACAATGGCACCAGTACCTCCTTTTACAGTAAGGATGCCCGCAACTTTAAGGATAACATCTTTAGCAGAAGTCCAACCGCTGAGTTTGCCGGTAAGTTTAACACCAATAAGCTTAGGGAACTTCAATTCCCAAGGCATTCCAGACATTACATCTACAGCATCAGCACCACCAACGCCAATAGCCAGCATACCGAGTCCGCCTGCATTGGGTGTGTGTGAGTCGGTACCAATCATCATGCCTCCCGGAAATGCATAGTTTTCTAAAACTACTTGATGGATAATACCTGCACCGGGTTTCCAAAAACCGAGACCATATTTGTTTGATACCGATTCAAGAAAACTATAGACTTCACCGCTTGATGAAATAGAATCTTTTAGGTCTTGCTTTGCTCCATTTTTTGCAAGGATAAGGTGGTCGCAATGTACAGTAGAGGGTACAGCAACTTTAGGTATTCCACCTGACATGAATTGAAGCAACGCCATTTGTGCGGTGGCGTCCTGCATGGCCACGCGATCAGGTGCAAAGTTTACATAAGACTTGCCACGTCCGAAATCATGTACAGGTTGATCGTCATGTAAATGTGAGTAGAGTATTTTTTCTGAGAGTGTAAGAGGCCTGTTGATAACTTTTCTTGCTCTTTCAATACGGCCAGCCATACGATTGTAGGTGGCTTTGATCATGTCTAAATCGAAGATCATGCAGTAATTATAAAAATAATTTCTGCTAATGTAATAATTTATTTTATTTTTTTTGCAAGTATGCTTGGTAAATTAAATCTAAGCAAACCGATATGCAACCATCACAATTAGATCATTCAAATCAAATTCATGTTGTTAATTTTCTATTGTGATGTCGTAATTTTCTAATTGCATTACATAATTTATTTTCTCAAATCTTGTTTTTTCTTTGTAATTCATAACAAAATGGCACTTTTTCTTCGTGCGCATAAATTTTAGATTGATTACAATATGGTTTAAGTTAAACTTTTACTTGATGTGATTATTTGGAATAAAGAAATAAAAAAAGTGATCAAAAAAACTTTTGACCACTCGAAAAAAAAATTCTAAATAAGTACTTATTTACTGTTAATATAATTAAGAAACTCACTTTTTACCTGCTGATCTTTGAACTTACCAGTGAAGTGGGCAGTACCGGTTCGGCTGTTAGTATCACCAACTCCGCGGGAAGAAACACAAAGGTGCGTGGCATCAATAACAACTGCAACGTGTTCGGTTTTTAAAACCTCTTGTAATTCTTTTGCTATTTGAATGGTCAATCTTTCTTGTACCTGGGGCCGTTTTGAGTAATACTGAACGATGCGATTAATTTTTGAAAGTCCAATCACCTTGCCACTCGAAACATAGGCTACGTGGGCCTTGCCAAAAATTGGAACAAAATGATGTTCGCAATGAGAGTAAAAGGTTATATCCTTTTCTACTATCATTTCATTGTAATTGTATTTATTCTCAAAAAGTGTAGCCTTAGGTTTATTCTTTGGGTTTAATCCGCTGAATACTTCTTTCACATACATCTTTGCTACACGCCTTGGACTACCCTTGAGACTATCATCAGTAAGATCCAATCCGAGAATACTCATGATCTCTTTAAAATGAGATTCTATTTTTTCAATTTTCACATCATCACTTATATCAAAAGCATCTAACCTTAGCGGAGTTTCGTATGAGGAGGCAACATGATCGTCACCGATATCTTCTATCGCCAGGTTGCTAAGTGGCAGGGTATTCAACATAATTTCTTTCGGTCTCATATAATTTCACTTTAAGGTCATATTGTTTATCTATTTTCTCCCTCAATACCTGCCAAATAACCATTGCTATGTTTTCAGCGGTTGGATTGAGCTTTTTAAAATAAGTAGTATCTAAATTAAGGTTTTTATGATCAAACTCGTCTACTACATGGGCTTTAATTAGATCACTCAATACCTTCATATCAAACACATAACCGGTCTCTTTGTTAATTTCTCCTGTTAGGGTGATGATTATTTCATAGTTATGCCCATGAAAGTTAGGGTTGTTACATTTGCCAAATACTTTATTGTTTGTTTCCTCGTCCCAGGTAGGGTTGTACAGACGATGTGCTGCGTTAAAATGTTCTTTTCTGGATATTGATGCCTTCATCAGACATAAAACAGACCTTGTATTAAAAGGTTCAGGTTGTTTACTGAGATTTAAAAATTAGTAATTGTTGACCTATCATGGAATCTCAAAAGAGCCATGCGTAGACCAAAAGAGATTTCGTGGGTAGTAAAACGTGCACCTACCGAGTTTCCAGTGGGTACTTCAAATACGTATCCTAAGCGATAGTTTTCAGAAAAACTCATTTGAGCAAGTAAGCCGAAGGTATTAAAGTTGCGGGTAAATATGCCTGCGGTGTATTTTTCATCAAAATTAATACTTGCATTGTAGTCTACTGATAAAGGGCTGCCGCCTGTTCCTCTTAACATGGCGGATGGTTTAAATCGTATCCTGTCATTAATAAAAACAACGTAGGCAGCTGTCGCATAAAAGTGCCTGTTGTAAATATCTATTTCTTGTCCTGCCTCTTCAATACTTGAATTAAGTAAACGCGGAATGGAGAATCCGAAAAAATAACGCTCAGTTTTTATAATAAAACCAGCACCGATATTAGGCTTAGTACTATTCTCTACATTTAGAAATACTGGATCGTTAGGGTCTTGTAAATTTAATTGGTCTGGATCGGTCCTGAAGTTGAGCATACCGGCTTGTAATCCAAAAATAAATACAGGGTCTCCCAATTCAATTTTGTAAGAATACATGGCCTGAATTTCTGTATTGCTGTTATTGCCAAGCTTGTCTTGTGTTATCATTAAGCCAACACCCATCTTATTATCAAATAACGAACTGTGCCCACTTACATTTAACGTAGTAGGGTTGCCATCAAAGCCCGCCCACTGTGTACGGTACATGGCCATCGCATTAAAGGTATTGTTTGATCCGGCATAAGCAGGATTAAGCAATAATGGATTATTCAGGTATTGTGCATATATAGGATCTTGCTGGGCGAAAGAAATGGAGCAAGTAATCAGCACAAGCAATATGAGTGTAAATATTCTTTTCATAAGTTACCTTTTAAGTGTTAGAAATCCGGTGATAGGATTAGCTCCATTAGTAAATTCAATTTTATAAAAATATACTCCCGAAGGCAATTCTTTGCCTGAGTTACTTATACCTTCAAACCTGCGGCTCACATTATCATAATTATCTACATCGTAAACCAGGTCGCCCCATCGGTTAAATATACTCACTTTATTATTGGGAGGTAAGAACCTTATTTCAAAGTAATCATTTCGGCCATCGTTATTTGGCGACATGCCGTTGAATACAATGATTTCTCCTTCAATTTCTATAGTGAGTTCCTGCACGGTGCAGGCCCCCAATACATCACATACCCTTATGCTTAATCTGTCGGTACCCGAGAAGACAATTCCGGTATAATCGATAACAATGTTTGAACCCGCATCAATGGTAGCAGATGCTCCACTAATGGGTTGAGAAACAATTTCCAGAGAACTCAGGTCAAGGTTATTGTTTGGATCAGAAAGTAGTGCTGCAAGGTTAATGCTTACCTGGTTACCGCTTCGTACAGGTTCAAAAGCAGTGGATATAACTGGCGGCAGGTTAAATACCATAGGTACATCTATAGTATTGCTGTTGTCTTCACCATCATTCACTGTAAAGCTTATGGTTCGGGTTGTAGTGTTGGGTGTAGCAGAATTGTTTTGGTAGACAACATTTCTCAATGCGTCTTGATAAACTGAAATATCTTCGGTTCCGCTTAGCGTTAAGGTTCCATTTGAAGTATTGAATGTTGCACCGATACTGCCAAA
>CAZVFM010000221.1:0-4613 GCA_964626095.1 uncultured Roseivirgaceae bacterium
ATTTGCGATGCTGTAGGAGAAATATCAGAACTACTGTTCTTTAGCTCAGTAAGATTTTTAAACTTACCATTTTCATCCAGCATTCGCGTGGCAAAATGTCCATTCATCAAACGTCCGGCTGATGCCGGCTCTGCTTGCACACTGGTATGAGCATATAGCTGCGCAAAGTATTGTTGAACGGTAAGTTCATTGATCGCAAACATGAAGGTCTGGTCGCGATAATAACCAGATCGAAAATCACCGTTTCTGAACACCTTAGCCATTGCAATCTGCGCCAGCTCTTTGCCATCGCCAAATATGCCAAATTTAGCCTTGCCCATGAACACCTCTTTCCGGCCAATCAAACTCGCTTCACGGCTCTCCACTGCCAAGCGGTAATCAGCCAGTAGCTCCTTCTTGTTATTTGTCTTAACAGACTTTGGCCTTAAAGTTTTTGTTACGCTCAATGTTAGTATAGTTTATCTCTTAGCTGAACTCAAAAATAGTCAAATTGGAAAAAGGATTCAAAAAGAAAATTATCCGACAATTTCAGTTTTGGGAACCATATTTTGTTAGCTTACAATATGCACGCTAATCACTACTATAGATTCTCAATGTACCAAATTTTATTTCTTTGAATAACTAAATACCGAAACTTTCTCAATCAATTTCAATCCAATCCAAACAATGGCCAACCGCCCTTTCAACATCATTTATCACCTTATAAGTTTGGCTACCAGAATTTCATTAAGTTTTGCTTAAATGCCTTCAAATGCCTCAGGGAAGTAAATTTCTTAGTGAAAAGAGACAGGTTCAAACATGGTTTATCCCTAAATTTCACACTTCCTTATGAATTTCAAATGATACCCTAGCGCATCATGAAAGGCAGTATCCTTTCAGTATGTATAATAAAATGCCCTTTTCAAGGGGATAGAATTTTCTTTCATCAATTCAATTAATCTTTTACTAATATTTGAATCCCATAAAAGCTAATTAAGCACGAGTGCTATATTTGTGCACAATTTAAAACCCAAAGCATCATGATTATTGGCGTACCCAAGGAAATAAAAAATAACGAGAATCGAGTAGCCCTTACTCCTGCCGGAACCAAAGAATTGGTTAAGCGTGGACATAGCGTTTATGTACAAAAATCGGCAGGAACCGGAAGTGGTTTCAGCGATGAAGAATATGTTTCAGCAGGCGGACAAATACTTGACTCGGCTGGCAAAATTTTTGACATCGCAGAGATGATTATCAAAGTAAAAGAACCTATTGAGCAGGAATACAGTCTCATCAAAAAAGATCAATTGGTGTTTACTTATTTCCACTTCGCTTCATATGAACCACTAACACATGCAATGATAAAAAGCGGTGCAGTTTGTTTGGCTTATGAAACAGTTGAAAAAGCTGATGCAAGTCTGCCACTCCTGGTACCCATGAGTGAGGTGGCCGGTCGTATGGCTATCCAGGAAGGTGCTAAATACCTGGAGAAACCTTTGAAAGGGCGTGGCATTTTATTAGGAGGCGTTCCGGGAGTAAAACCTGCAAAAGTATTGATACTTGGTGGTGGTGTTGTAGGTACAAACTCAGCTAAAATTGCTGCGGGTATGGGTGCTGATGTACTCATTATGGATGTAAACATACCGCGCCTTCGTTACCTGGATGATGTGATGCCAAAGAATGTACGCACAATGGTATCCAATGAATACAGCATAAGAGAAGAAATCAAAACTTCTGATCTGATTGTTGGTGGGGTATTGGTTCCCGGGGCGAAAGCACCTAAACTGATTACACGCGATATGTTAAAGCTTATGCGACCGGGCACCGTCTTGGTTGACGTTGCGGTAGATCAGGGTGGTTGCATTGAAACATGCAAACCTACCACGCACGAAGATCCCACTTATATTATTGATGATGTAGTGCATTACTGTGTAGCTAACATGCCAGGTGCCGTTCCTTATACTTCTACGCTTGCTTTAACCAACGCCACACTTCCATACGCCATAAGGTTAGCCAATTTGGGTTGGAAGAAAGCCTGTCAGGATAGCAAAGAGTTAAGACTTGGACTTAATGTGATCAATGGCGAAGTGGTTTACCAGGCCGTTGCTGAGGCATTCAACTTGCCTTATACTGATGTTTCTAAATTTCTATAAAGATTTTTTAAAATTTTGATTCAATGGCTTGTGGAAACACAGGCCATTTTTTTATTTCTGAAACTCAGGGAGTTCAGTTAACAATACATGTTCTTTTTTCTCATTGTCAAATTTCCAGCAATACAACTCCATGCCATTACATAACATAAGATATTTTGCGTTCAGTGTTTTATTGTAAACAGAAATTTGATTTACACCAGAAGTCGAAATAGGCACATCCGGGGCTTTGCATTCAGCCAACATCCATGGCTTACCATCCACACCAAAAATCAAAATGTCTGACCGCTTGGCCAGGAAATGATAATGATGCTGACTTTCAACTTTAAACAAACCTTTGGGATATTTTTTTTCTGTAATGAGGTAATTGATTAAATGTTGCCTTACCCACTCTTCGGGGCTCAGTGAAATGAATTTCTTTCTGATTAAATCAAAAATAAAAAACTTATCTCCCTCATTTTTAATTTTTACCTTAAATGAAGGCAGCTTTAACTCTACCATAAAAAACAGATAACTTTTGTTCAAATGTAATTAAGCCAGAAATACATCATGAACATTCTACTCATTTTGTCGGAAGAAAGCCTAATTTTGTTCCAATGAAGACAAAAAAAGAAATTGTAGAAAACTGGTTACCCCGCTACACAGGACAGGCCCTGGATACTTTCGGTGAATATATATTACTCACCAACTTTGATAACTATGTAAAAATGTTTGCCGAATGGCATAATGTACCCATACTTGGCATGGACAAGCCCATGAGAAGTGCCAGCGCTGATGGCGTAACCATTATCAATTTTGGTATGGGCAGCCCCAACGCAGCAACTGCTATGGATTTATTAAGTGCAATTAAACCTAAAGCAGCTTTGTTTTTGGGCAAATGTGGCGGTTTAAAAAGAAAAAACGATTTGGGTGATTTTATACTGCCCATAGCCGCTATTAGAGGTGAGGGTACTTCCAATGACTATTTCCCTGCCGAAGTGCCTGCACTGCCCTCATTTGCCCTTCAAAAAGCCATATCGACCACCGTACGTGACCATAATCAAGATTATTGGACAGGCACGGTGTATACCACCAATCGCAGGGTTTGGGAATGGGACAATGATTTCAAAGAATATCTGCGCAAAATCAGGGTAATGGCCATTGATATGGAAACTGCCACAATTTTCAGCACCGCTTTTGCCAATGAAATTCCGGCTGGCGCTTTACTTTTGGTTTCTGATCAGCCCATGATTCCTGAAGGCGTAAAGACAGAAAAAAGCGATGTGGGTATCACACAAAAATTTGTCGATATGCACCTTCGCATTGGCATAGCTTCATTAAAACAATTGCGTGATCACGGCCTAACCGTTAAGCACCTTCGTTATTGATATTTTCCTTCACAGGTTTAATCGTGGTTATAGATAGAAGTACCAAACCAATAATGAAGTACGACATCAATGCCAATGTACTGTTACGCATACTGCCGGTTAACTGCTCAATTAAGCCGTAGGAGAAAGTACCAAACACAATAGATAAGCAGTACGTTACATCAAAGAAACTAAAATAAGAGGCATGGTCAATTGTGCTTGTGGGAATCATTTTAGAATAAGTGGCCCTTGCTAAAGATTGTATACCTCCCATTACCAAACCCACAAAGAAAGCAAGAACATAAAACTGGTATTCACCTGTTACAAAATAGGCTGCCAAACAAATTAATATCCACATTGCAATCATAAGCTGAAGTGTGAATTTGTTTCCTCTTCTACCGGAAAGCCTGGCAAAGAATACTGCACCCACTGCTGCCACCAATTGTATTAACAACACAGTGAGGATCAGTTTTTCAGCCGGCAGTCTTAATTCTTTTGCACCGAAGGTAGCAGCAAGGTACATCACCGTTTGCACGCCCATATTGAAAAAGAAAAATGCAAACAAGTATTTTTTAAGCTCGGCCTGACGCTTCAGGTTTCGCCATACCTTCAAAAGCTCACGGTGCCCTTCCCATAAAATGCTGCCCTTAACCTGTCTGTTAAAAACGTTATCAGGTAAATAATAAAAGCTTATTTGAGAAAAGCCTAGCCACCAAACACCCACAAGCAAAAAAGAGAATCGGGTCGCGATGCCCTTATCAGGAAAACCAAAAACTTCGTATCCTTCAATCATGAGTATACAAAGAATCATCAGTATAACGCTACCTATATAACCCCATGAATAACCTCTGGCACTTGTACGGTCGTAATGATCGCTGGTCACTATCTCAGGTAAAAAAGCATCGTAAAAAACAAGACTACCTGAATAGCCAATACTGGCTGTGATACAAAGTACAATTCCTAACTCAATAGTATTACCTGTAAATAAATACAAACCCATACAAGAGAATGAGCCCAGGTAAACAAACAATTTCATAAAGTATTTCTTCTTGCCTGCATAATCAGCAATACCAGATAGCACAGGTAATAAAACAGCCACCAAAAGAAATGAGAAAGAAAGTGCATAAGAATACAGTAC
>CAZVFM010000222.1:0-4580 GCA_964626095.1 uncultured Roseivirgaceae bacterium
GAAAGCAAAATATTGTTGTTGGCCTGAAAGGCATTGGTTTTCTGCGCATCTGGTCTAACGAAAATCTTTCCGTTAAATACACCTTTGGCTTTATCATCCATTAAACCTTTGTATAATTCATTGCTGTAGGAATTTGGTTTTTTGTGATCAACCGTGGTGTGATTATCTGCCAAAGTATCTCCATTGATCAGGTATAAGCCATACATATGTCCTTCGCAATTTTCTCCATCCAATAAGAGATTAAGATTGTTGCGGATAAGTTTTCCCGAAAGTGTAATGGTATGACAGTTTACCTTGCTTTTATCTTTTTGGATTATTGTTGTATTGTTAATTTGATAAGATAAGGTGTTATCATTTTGAATCTGCACCAAATCCAGGGAAGCCTTTTCAGCCACAGATATTTCCAATACGCCATTGGTTAAATGGGCTGATCTTCCTTCAGCATTGCATTTTTCAAGCAGACTAAGGCTTGCACCTTCTTCTATTACAACAAGTATTCGAGGATGAGCGATTACTTCCTGCTCAGCCACATTGAGATATTGAAAAACAATTGGTTTTTCAATGGATGTATTAGCCGCTACATGAATAAACAGCCCATCCGCAAATGCCAAAGTGTTTAATGCATTGAAAGCATCTGTGATGGAAGGATTAATTTTTCCCAAATACTTTTCAATAATATCCGCGTATTGATCTTTTGCTTCAGAAAGTTTACAAATGCTCAGTCCTTTTTCTTCTTTGAAATTGGAATGAGCCGAACTGAATTCTCCGTTAAGAAAAACAAGCTGATGTGCATCCAGATTACTGATAGCAAACTTTTCAGGATCATTAAATTTAACTGGTTGATTCGCTGAAGTGTAGCTGAAGACTTTGTCAATCATTTTAAGCACAGGTGTGTGCTTGTACTCTTCATGTTTGTTACCCGGTAAGTCATGATTATCCAGAAAAGCCTGAGCTGATTTTCTGATATCAGTAAATAAATCCCGGTTTTTCGCTGAAGCTGTTAGAATAAGTTGATGTTGTGTAGCAGTAGTTGCACTCATTTTTATCGGCATTTAAAAAATATAATTAAGAAACTACAGCTTCTTCTTTAATCCAATCGTAGCCTTTTTCTTCCAACTCAAGCGCAAGTTCTTTGCCACCAGATTTTACAATCTTGCCTTGAAAGAGTACATGTACATAATCTGGTACGATATAGTCCAGTAATCTTTGATAGTGAGTTACTACGATAGTAGCATTATCTTTTGACCTAAGTTTGTTTACGCCATTGGCTACAATACGCAAGGCATCAATATCCAAACCTGAATCTGTTTCATCTAGTATGGCAAGTTTAGGCTCCAACATGGCCATTTGAAAAATCTCGTTCCTCTTTTTCTCACCACCCGAGAAGCCTTCATTCAATGAGCGGTTGAGTAAACTTTGGTCTATTTCAACCAACTTCATTCTTTCTTTCATGAGTTGAAGGAAGGATACTGCATCCAAAGCATCTTGTCCGCGCGAAGTCCTGATTTGATTCAGGGCGGTCTTCATAAAGTTGATGGTACTCACCCCAGGAATTTCTATAGGATATTGAAAAGCAAGAAATACACCTTTGCGCGCACGCTCTTCGGGTGACAACTCCAGTAAATCATCACCCAGGTAATTGATTTCACCTTCAGTTACTTCAAAGTTTTCTCTTCCTGCTAACACTGAAGCAAGTGTGCTTTTACCCGAACCGTTGGGTCCCATAATGGCGTGCACTTCTCCCGGTTTTACTTCCAGGTTAATCCCGTTAAGGATTTTTTTATCTTCAATCTGTGCGTGTAAATTCTTTATTACTAACATAATAATCTCAAAATTTTAAATTCATGATTTCCTGTTTGCCTACTGCCAACTGCTTACTGCCAACTTTTTATCCTACGCTTCCCTCTAAAGTCAGTGCTAACAACTTCTGCGCTTCTACTGCGAACTCCATTGGTAATTGGTTCAATACTTCTTTACAATAGCCATTTACAATAAGAGCTACTGCGCTTTCTTCGTCAATACCTCTTTGCTGACAATAAAAAATTTGATCTTCACCAATTTTAGAAGTAGTGGCTTCGTGTTCAACACGGGCAGTATCATTCTCTACATCTATGTATGGGAAAGTATGCGCCCCACACTTATCGCCCATCAATAAAGAATCGCATTGTGAGAAATTCCTTGCGTTGCTTGCACGCTTTAGTATATGTACTTGTCCGCGATAAGAGTTTTGTGATTTGCCAGCCGAAACACCTTTTGATACAATTCTTGACTTGGTGTTTTTACCAATATGAATCATCTTGGTGCCTGTATCGGCCTGTTGCATGTTATTGGTTACCGCAACTGAATAAAACTCACCGCTTGAGTTATCACCTTTTAAAATGCAGCTTGGGTATTTCCAGGTAATAGCCGAACCTGTTTCAACTTGAGTCCAGCTTACTTTAGAATTATCTCCTGCACAAATGGCACGCTTTGTTACAAAATTATAGATACCACCTTTACCTTCCTTATTTCCCGGATACCAGTTCTGCACGGTGGAATATTTTACTTCAGCATCTTTCATGGCATAGATTTCTACCACAGCTGCGTGCAATTGATTCTCATCACGCATAGGTGCAGTGCAACCTTCGAGGTAGCTCACGTAAGAACCTTCATCTGCAACGATTAATGTTCTTTCAAACTGACCTGTATTGGCAGCATTGATGCGGAAGTAAGTAGAAAGTTCCATCGGGCAGCGTACGCCTTTAGGAATATAACAGAAAGAGCCATCGCTGAAAACTGCAGAGTTAAGTGCAGCGAAATAGTTATCATTCATGGGTACTACCGAGCCCAAATATTTTTTAACCAATTCGGGATGTTCTCTTACTGCCTCACTAAATGAGCAGAAGATAATCCCCATCTCACCGAGTTTTTCCTTAAATGTTGTAGCTACTGAAACACTATCAAGCACCGCATCAACAGCTACACCGGTTAAACGCTTTTGTTCAAGCAGAGAAATTCCCAGTTTTTCGAAAGTCTTTAAGAGCTCAGGATCAACTTCATCCAAACTGCTTGGCTTTACTTTCTGTTTGGGTGCTGCATAGTAAATGGCATCCTGATAATCTATTTTTGGATAAGTAACATTGGGCCAGGTTGGCTCTATCATTTTAGTCCATTGACGGTAGGCCTTTAATCTCCACTCCAATAACCACTCAGGCTCTTGCTTTTTGGCAGAAATGAATCGAACAATGTCTTCGTTTAAGCCTTTAGGGGCAGAATCCATTTCCAGATTCGAACTCCAGCCATGTTCATATTCTTTGGAGGTTAGCTCCTCAAGTACCTGATTATCTTTGCTCATCAGTTATTTAGACTAATTTTAAATAGATACACAAAACTAAAACAAAAATCGGATTGGAAGGTTCGAAAAAGGCCTTTTCCGAACCTTATATTAACAATTTCAAGGCCCTGTCAAGACTTTCCTCGAGGGATATCATCGTTTCGGTTCTTTCTATGCCTTCCACATGCTGAATTTTGTCGTGCAGCACCGATTTAAGATGGTTCGTATCTTTACAATGGATTTTCACGAACATACTGTAATTTCCTGTGGTATAATGGATGGTGCTTATCTCGTCAATACCTTTTAGTTGACCTAATACTTTGTCGTAAAGGGCACTTTTCTCAAGAAAAATTCCAATAAAAGCAGTGATATCATAGCCTAATCGGGCATAATTCAGTCGTAAGGTACTACGCTCGATAATTCCAGCTTCTTCCATTTTATGCATCCGCACATGAACCGTTCCTGGAGAAACATGGGCCTTTCGGGCTATTTCACTATAAGGTCGTTTTGCATCTTCCGTGAGCAGTTCGAGAATCTTTAAATCGGTTTTATCGATTTGATAATCTGCAGTCTCTTTTTTGGTCATTTTTTGAATGAATTAATTATAAAATGCTAAAATATTAAATAATCAGTAAATATTTTATAATTCTATTGAATGATATGTCAGTATAGCGTTGTTTTGTTGCATCAATTGATAATAAAACAGCAAAAGAGTTGTTTATACTGTAGGGTGTTGAAATTGGCAGACAAGCCCTCCGTTCTCGGGGGTGAGGATAAAAGGAACAAAGCTGAAACCCATAAATCCCGGGTAAGGCCCAACCTCCTCGTGCAGGTTCGAGTCCTGCCTCTACAGCAAGTTTAAGTTCATATTGCTTTTAAATTTAGTTTGAGAAGCCGTCCAGTTCTACCAACCGGGCGGCTTTTTTATTTATCAAGTATCACTAAATCAGTCGTTAACTTTTATAAAGTATAATTCAGTCATTAACTCTTACTAACGCTATCGATACTTTTCAATTTCTTCTTTGCTAATTCAGATTGAAATAGGGAGTTTCGGGCTTTTATTTTATGTTACGCGTTTTATTACTGACTTTTCAAGGCGAGCTGGCCGGTTCGACCAACTCCATTTCCTATCTCGCAAAAGGTTTGGCTGCACGAGGACATTTGGTGACTGTGGGCTGTCGCAAAGAAAGTTTGCTTTATGAAATGCTGGAAGGCAGCAAAGTCATTAGGGTACCCATGACTTTCCGTTCGCGTTTTGATTTGACCA
>CAZVFM010000223.1:0-4579 GCA_964626095.1 uncultured Roseivirgaceae bacterium
GGACACGACTCGAACCTGCGACCTTTGGGTTATGAGCCCAACGAGCTACCAACTGCTCCACCCCGCGATGTTATCTCTTCAAGCAAGCATCTCTTGCTTTTAAAAATCGAGCACAAAAGTAGACCCCTACCACTTAAAAAACAAGTACCTTTGCGAATTAACATGGAAAACACTAAGCATAGAGCGGGTTTTGTGAGCATTGTTGGTAAGCCTAATGTGGGTAAATCAACACTGATGAACCGTTTGGTTGGCGAAAATTTATCAATCATCTCTGTCAAAGCGCAAACTACAAGGCATCGGATCATGGGAATTATCAATGGAAAAGATTTTCAGGTAGTGTACTCCGACACACCCGGCATGCTAGAGCCAAAATATGCGCTACATAAAGCCATGATGAATTATGTGCAGGTATCTTTAGAAGATGCTGATTTGATTTTACTGGTGGTTGCTTTGGAAGATAAGTATGAACCAATATTTGATCAATTCAAAAAAATTAATACACCCGTGTTATTGGCTATCAACAAAATTGATTTGGCTAAAGGCAGTCAGGTAGAAGATAAAATAACTTACTGGAAGGAACATCTTAAAGTTGATAGGGTATTACCTGTTTCTGCAACTAAAGGCTTAGGACTTGATGAATTGTTTGAAACAATTTTATCATTTATTCCCGAACATCCTGCCTATTATCCCGATGATAATATGACGGACAGACCGGAGAAATTTTTTGCGGCTGAAATTATTCGTGAGAAAATATTTTTGAATTATGATCAGGAGGTTCCTTATAGCACCGAAGTAATTATTGATTCTTTTAAAGAAGAGAAAAAAATACTTCGAATACGTGCGGAGATTTATGTTGAACGGATGTCACAAAAAGGGATTATCATTGGCAAAGCAGGAAGTGCATTAAAGAAAGTAGGTATTGAAGCCAGAAAGGACCTCGAAAAATTTTTTAACAAGCAAGTACATCTTGAAACATTTGTTAAGGTGGCCGAGAACTGGAGAAAACAAAAACAAAGACTAAGACAGTTTGGATATCTCGATTAGAGTTCGCAACAAGAATCCAAAACAATTAAACTAACAGACATTACTCGATGGCAAATATTGTAGCGATAGTAGGAAGACCAAATGTGGGTAAATCAACTTTTTTTAACAGACTTATTGAAAAAAGACAAGCCATTATGGATGATGAATCGGGTGTTACACGCGATCGTCATTATGGTCATGCGGAGTGGTGCGGTAAATACTTCACAGCAATTGATACGGGCGGTTATGTAACTGGTTCAGACGATAAGTTTGAATCCGAAATCAGGAAGCAAGTACAAATGGCAATGGAAGAGGCTTCAGCAGTAATTTTTATGGTAGATGCCAAAGATGGTTTAACTCCGCTTGATAGAGATTTTGCGAACATAGTGAGAACGAGTAATAAGCCCATATTTCTTGTGGCGAATAAAGCAGATACTTCAATCAGGACCTTTGAAGCAGCAGAATTCTATGAATTAGGGATGGGTGAAGTTTACCCAATTGCCGCGGCAGATGGAAGTGGTACGGGAGATTTGTTGGATGAAGTAATAAAAACTTTTCAGGAATCTGGTGTTGAAGATCCTGATGCTGGCATACCCAAAATAGCCATAGTGGGAAGGCCCAATGCCGGGAAGTCTTCTTTGTTAAATGTGTTGCTCGGAACAGACAGAAGTATTGTAACAGCTGAAGCAGGCACCACACGTGATGCCATTCATTCGCGTTATAAAATGTATGGTAACGATTTTATCCTGATTGATACAGCTGGTATAAGGAAGAAAGCAAAAGTACATGAAGATGTAGAATTTTATTCTGTGCTACGTGCGCTTCGTACAATTGAAGAGAGTGACGTATGTATTGTAGTAATTGACGCTGAACGTGGAATTGAAGCACAGGATGTAAGCATAATTGGTCTTGCGCATAAGCAAAACAAAGGCATTGTAATTATGGTTAATAAGTGGGACCTTATTGAAAAAGACACAAAAACTTCTGAAGCATTCAAAAAAATTATTTACCAGAAGATTGCCCCGCTTGATCATATCCCGGTCATATTCGCTTCAGTAGTCAAAAAGCAACGCATTTTCCAGGTAATTGAAAAGGCCATTGAGGTATATGGAAACCTGCGCAAAAAAATTCCAACATCACAGCTCAATAATGCAATGCTTCCGGAAATAATTCACTACCCACCCCCTGCGCTCAAAGGAAAAAACATCAATATCAAATACATTACACAGCTACCACTTAAATCGCCAACGTTTGCATTCTTTTGTAATTTGCCTCAATATATAAAAGCACCTTACGTTCGTTTCCTCGAAAACAAGCTCAGAAGCCACTTTGACTTTGATGGAGCACCCATCCGTATAGTATTCAAAAAAAAATAAGCCAATTTATTACAAGATACCCCCCGATTTTCATGTATATTTGTGCGGAATTTAAAACCTGTAAACATTATGAAAAAATTATTTGCATTACTAACAGTCCTTGGCTTTGCTTTTGCTTTTGTTGCTTGTGGTGGTAAAACTGAAAGTACCGAAACTACGGCTACCGAATCTACTGAAGTAGTAGAAGAAGCTCCTGTAGAAGAAATGGAAGAAGCTGATTCAACTGTAGTTGAAGAGGAAGTAGAAGAAGAAAATGGTGGTGACGAAGAGTAATCACTATAAAAAACTTAAAAAAGGGCTTATTTAAGCCCTTTTTTATTTTAAAGCATATGTCCGAAAAGGATATCTACCTGTTGCTTGTGTCAAAACTACCGGCCAATGCTATTCACTATTGTTTTGACATTTGGGCTAAGTATCGGTTCAATTTAAAATTGAAAAAAAACAGGGTTTCGAAAGCGGGTGATTTTACAGCAACTTCAACTACCAATCCGCGAATCACCCTTAATGCAGAATTAAATCCTTACAGCTTTTTAATTACTTACCTTCATGAAGTTGCCCACCTGGAAGTTTATTTGAAATATAAAACGCGACTTGATCCACATGGAAGTGCATGGAAGAAAACCTTCATTCGATTGATTCAGCCCATGCTTTCTGATTTGGTTTTTCCTGACGATATACTTCCTGCGTTACGCAAACATATGATCAATCCTAAAGCCTCTGCTTATTCGGATGCGGTACTGACTAAACTTCTTGCCCGTTATGATGATCATAAATCACCTCACCCTTATTTATCGGATTTACCAGACGGAAGTATTTTCAGACTTGGAAAGAAAATATTCGTTAAAGGAAGGCTAAGAAGAACAAGATATTTGTGCAGAGAGTATAAAAGCAAGCGTGAATATTTGGTGCCCGCAGAATTGCACGTTACCTTGCTTAGCCCAGGCGTCTTTGAATCAATAAGCTGACCAACTCACAAAACTTGTTAGGATGAAGCGTGCGCCACTGATTGATTTGCAATGTGCCTCCCATGTTTACATATTGATCGATTTTATATTTTCTGCACTCTTCAATTACAAAATCAGGAAAATTGACATAAGAAATCCATCCGGAATTTTCATTTAATTCTGAATTGTCTACTTCTTCAAACCACTCTTCATAATAGGCATCGTCTGATCCGTGAAAGTTGAATATATTTTCGCCAATTAGAACAAATTTATTAACACCCTCTGCATAGAAATGATCAATAATATTTCTTTTGAGGTGCATGATATCATTATTGATAGCGTCATTCCATTCTCCGATCATTTCTATTACAATAAAGCCTTTGAGGTAGTCAACAAAAAGTATCTTGATGTAAAGCGTTTCTGATCCTATGTTATCCCATGAAGGATCAATGTAGAATCCGTAAATGTTCTCAACGTACAAATTGTAATTGTATTCTTTTTCAAAATAAGGTGATTGAGAATCTGCTGCTGGATCATAGAACTTTAACCAATTATAATAGGGTTCTATATCGTGCATTATAATTTGCTGTCAATAGCTTTGCGCACCGAGCCGTGCTTTTCAAGCAATTTTTGAGCTTCATTAATGTCTATTTGTAAAGCCTCCATAATCATCCTTGCACCCCTGTTAACCAATTTATTGTTGCTCAATTGCATATCTACCATTTTACTTCCCCTCACTCGCCCAAGCTTAATCATTACTGAAGTTGATATCATATTAAGCACAAGTTTCTGCGCAGTGCCTGCCTTCATTCGTGTACTTCCGGTCACAAATTCTGGTCCAACAACAACTTCAATGGGGTAATCAGCAGTTATTGCTAACTCAGTGCCCACATTGCAGGTAATGCAACCTGTCTTAATCTTTTGGAGTTTTGCCTCTCTGATTCCGCCAATTACATAGGGTGTTCTTCCCGAGGCGGCAATGCCAATTAAAAAGTCATTTTCATTAATTTGAAATTGTTGTAAATCTTTCCAGGCTTGCAATGGATCATCTTCTGCAAACTCTACTGATTTTCTTATAGCACTATCTCCTCCTGCTATGATGCCAATTACCTTCCCGTGTTCCATGCCATAGGTTGGAGGGATTTCAGAGGCATCCACAATACCTAATCTTCCACTGGTACCGGCACCTATATAAAAAAGTCTTCCGCCTTTGTTCAAACTTTCAAATACTGCATC
>CAZVFM010000224.1:0-4548 GCA_964626095.1 uncultured Roseivirgaceae bacterium
CTGTTTGGAGGCTGGGGTATACCGACCGGTATTGTCGGTTTGATATACATAAAGGATCACATCAGGAGCCGGAGTTTTACCGTCCTTCTTATAAAGCGTTCCGTTGATGATCATCGGATCACCGGGTTCACTTTCAGAGGCCAGTTTTGCTTTCCACGAAATAGCTGAGGGCATGCCCGCAAACATCAATTCACAATCTTCACAACCATCACCTACTTGTCTGTCGGTAGACGCCTTTGGTTGAGAACACGCACTCAATACTACACCAGCCAGGAGAACACTTAATACAGCAGACTTCATATGAAAGGGATTGGTTATGTAGAAATAACGTGTTTTCTCCTGTGCCGATCGTTCAAACATGACGACCCGTGGGTTATTCTTGACGAAATGTTGATCGGCCTTGTTCTGCACTCCGTATAAAGAATTAATTTTCAGTAATGGAGAGGCTCTTTACGTACAAGATTGATCATTTTATTTTTTGGCTACTGACGGTAGGGTTTCATGCATACACACATTCGGGCCTAATTAACCAGGTAGGTTTTGGCCAATTTACACTCGAACTTGTTGTTCGTAATGGTTTGCTGGCTGCTGTTATATATTCCAACCTTCTTATTGCTATTCCAATCTTAAATTCTCAGAAAGTAATTGGGAAAGGCCTACTGATCATTCTTGTCTCTGTGCTGTTTTACATCATGCTTAAAAATCTTCATGATGTATACCTGTATGGACATGTCATGAACAATTCTGCCCGTCAGGGATTTTTCCACAATACGTTTTACAATTTTTCAATTATACTGTTCTACCTCGCGTTTGCTTCCACGCTTTACCTGAGCAAGCAATGGTATATTCAAAAAGAGCTTATCAGGAAAATTGAACTTGAAAAATTAAATACTGAACTGGAATATCTGAAAGCACAGATTAACCCACATTTTCTGTTCAACTCATTAAATACGGTTTTCTTTCAAATCGACAAGCAAAACACTACAGCGCGCGAAACACTTGCAAAGTTTTCGGATATGCTGCGATACCAACTGTACGAGTGTAACGGGAAGGAGATTGATGTAGAAAAAGAAATCCGATACCTGAAAAATTATGTAGCGCTTCAACGCCTGCGCAAAGATGAGCACTACGAAATCCGGTTTTCGTGTTCTGAAGCGTTGAAAAACTTCACCTTGCCTCCTCTACTGTTGCTACCTTTTGTTGAAAACGCCTTCAAGCATGTATCGCATTTTAGCGACAAGAAGAATATTATAGATATAGACGTTAGGAAGATCGAGGATTTATTCCATTTGAAGGTATTCAACACAAAAGATTCAAAATCAATATCCACCAATGGTGGTATTGGCTTAAAAAATGTTCAGCGCAGGTTGGAGTTATTATATAATGACCGGTACACTTTGAATATTACTGACCAACCTGAATGTTTCAACGTACAACTGAATCTTAAGGTGATGTAGGCACTAAAAGAACTAATGATGAAACTCAATTGCCTCATTATTGATGACGAACCCGTAGCCCGAAAAGGTCTTGAAGAATACGTTAACGAAGTAGACTTTCTTCACCTGGCTGGGAAATGTGAAAATGCGGTAAAAGCATCAGCTTTGCTTCACGAAGGAAATATCGATTTACTCCTTTTGGATATTCACATGCCCAAACTTTCGGGAATTGAATTTTTGAAAACGCTGAAGAACCCACCCATGGTTATCTTCACCACCGCTTATTCTGAATATGCATTAGAGGGGTATTCACTCGACATTATCGACTACCTGGTAAAACCCATTCCCTTTGAACGTTTTCTCAAGGCCGTACAAAAGGCGCATGATTTCTATATGCTAAAGCAAAAAGCTGAAGCAACTCCAACTTCTTCGCAGGACTATTTTTTCATCAAATGCGATAGCAAATTTGAGAAAGTGAAGTACAACGAAGTACTGTATGTTGAAGCCATGCAGAACTATTGCATCATCCACACAGTCGAACGAAAGATGATCACCTACATTACCTTCAGCGGCCTGGAAAGTCAGCTCCCAACCGATCGCTTTTTGAAAGTGCATAAATCATTTATGATTGCTCTTGATAAAATCAAAGCTGTTGACAGCAATGAAATCGTGATCGGAAACTCCCGGATTCCTGTCAGTCGCAACCTGAAGGATGATGTGATGCAAAAAATTATGGGCAATAATCTTTTTAAAAGAGGGTAGATAAACTCGTCTGAGCCGTACGGTAACAGATTTGTGCATAACCCTTACTGCAATATTTCGTTTCTTTGGTTTATGAATCGAAAACTTGCGACCTTTTTAGCGACACTTCTCATTGTACCTATAGTAAAAGCCCAAAACACCCAACAGTCGATTCAGAAACTGGTGGTGGCCACCTATCAGTATGCCGACAATTCCCGAATTAAAAACATTGAGCCCTTTGCTCTTCAATTTGGTGAAGTCAATGATTTGAATGTTGAAGTAAAGAGTTATCCCACGGTACAGGAATTATTAAAGGCACTAGAGAATGAAGAAGTGGATGTGGCCTTCATGAATACGTTCGGTTATCTGATGCTAAAAGAAAAGTCGCAGGCCTATGAAGCCGGTGTAGTCCTGAACATCCCGAAAGAAAAAGAAAATGCTTATAAAAGTGTGCTGGTAACCGGGGCAAATATTCCGGAAAAAACACTCGAAGAAGTTGTTGCCCATGCATCTGATTTTGTTTTGGTGCTGGTAAGTCCGGGTTCTACCTCCGGGAATCTCATACCGCGATTGAAACTCGCTTCACTTCAACCGGGTTATCCCGAGCGCTTTTTTCTGGAAGTACAATACACCAACAATCATGCGCTTGCAGCACAACGTGCATTAAAAGGCGAGGTGGGCTTATGCGCCTTTGGCAGTGCCGAGTATTATAACCTGGGTGCCGATACCGTAAAGCTGAAAAAACTGTGGGAGTCACCAGCCATTCCATTAGGGCCAGTTGTGTACAGAAAAAAGTTACCGGAAAGTTTGCGCGATGAACTCCAAAAAACTATGCTCAATCTACATATTCAAAACCCGGAGACACTTGAAGCGATCAAATCCGGTTGGACTGAAGCTATGCCGGCTGATCGATACATTCCTGTTACGGATTCGTACTATGAAAGCTTACTGCAACTCAGTAACAATCCTTCAGTTTCCATGTCTATCATTCGTAATTTCGCGAAAGATTAATTGTCACGATGCTGAAAACATTTACCGCTTACATCCGTAGTCGTGCGTGAGCGGAATAGAACAGATAGTTTTATCTGCAGAATAACTAAGCCATTTGTCTTTTAACCTTATAAAATCTCCTGATTTTAGTTACAGGTTTTGACGCCCTGATTTTCCACAAATCATAATTGGCTTGGAGATTCATCCACAAATCAGGGGTAGTATCAAAGGCCTCAGAAAGTCGGATTGCCATTTCCGGACTGATGCCAGCTTTACCATTAATTATTGCAGAAAGGTTCTTACGTGCAATTCCAAGACCATCTGCAACCTCAGTTATCGTAAGGTTAAGCGGTTGGAGATAATCTTCCTTAAGAATCTCACCAGGATGTGGTGGGCTATACTGAAACATTCTGAATAGTTTAAAACAAATTAATGAGTATCTAAATAGTTAACATCAAAAGCATCACCATTTTCAAATCTAAAAATGATGCGATAGTTAGCACTAACATTTACTGAATAAAATCCAACAAAAGGGGGTCCTTTCAATAAATGCAAATTTGAACCGGGATAGTTCATATCTCTCAAATCTTTGGCAGAATGAAGTCTTGCTAAGATCATTTTAATCTTTTTAGTATGCGAAACACTAATTTTTCTTGAATCACCTCTTTCAAAGAAGAGTTTTAATCCTTTGTTTGTGAAACTTATTATCATGTATAAAAATTTTTTGTGCTAAAAAATAGCACCGGTTTTTACTCCATAAAATATTCATCGTATTAGTGGTTGTTGTAAGGCAAATGTAACGTGTTACGTTACGGGTTGCAAGGATTTGCTGGATTATTTTTTTAACACAGTTAATACCTCATTCAACTTCAACAACGCCTCCACCGGGCTGATGGTGTTGATGTCGATCGTTTCCAGCATCTCTTGCACCTGTTTGTATTTTGGATCCATCTCAAATAAACTCATCTGGTGAGTTGCCTTGGGCAAGTCTTGAAGCTTCTTTGCTGGCTCATTTTTATGCTTTTCTTTTTCGAGGAAATGCAATACCTCATTCGCGCGAATTACAACCTTGTTGGGGATACCGGCCAATTGTGCCACATGAATACCAAAGCTATGCTCGCTGCCACCTTCCTTTAGTTTGCGCATGAAGATGATCTTATCGCCTACCTCTTTTACGCTCACGTTAAAATTTTTCACCCGCACAAAATCTTCCGCTAACTGATTCAGCTCGTGATAGTGTGTAGCAAAAAGTGTTTTAGGTTTGAATTCTTTATGCTGATGCAGGAATTCTACAATGGCCCAGGCAATGGAAACACCATCGTAGGTGGATGTACCCCTACCGATTTCATCCATTAAAATCAAACTGCGGTTGCTCAGGTTG
>CAZVFM010000225.1:0-4544 GCA_964626095.1 uncultured Roseivirgaceae bacterium
GTTCAATTTTTTTGATGGTCCAGCCGGCATCATCTTTCTCCATGCTAAGTGCAGCGCTGGTGTTTATTTCATCTGCGGTAAATCCGGCATTGGTGAGATTAAAACTCAAGGCCATAGAGAAACATCCTGCATGTGCAGCTGCAATAAGTTCTTCCGGGTTTGTTCCCAGCTTACCGTCTTCATTTTCAAATCTGAGTTTGGCAGAATAAGGCTGTTCATTAAATACGCCACTTTGTGTATATAATTTACCCGATCCGGTAGGACCCGCACCATTCCAAATTGCCTTTGCTGTTCTTTTCATAATTTTTCTGTTTAAAGGTGAAATTCAAGGAGAATAAGCAATAAAATTTATTGCAATCAATTTATGAAAATTACTTCAGCTTTCTATAAAATTCCCACAACACTATGCCGATACATACCGAAACATTCAGCGAATGTTTGGTACCTTCTTGTGGTATTTCAATGGCCAGATTTGCCAGCGAGATAATTTCTTCGCTTACACCACTTACTTCATTGCCGAAAACAAGACAGTATTTTTTTCTCTCTTCAGGTTTGAATTGATTCAGTGCAATACTGGCCGTGGTTTGTTCAATGATAATAATCTGGTAGTTCTCCTTTTTTAATTGTTCCACAGCCTCTGCAACATTTTTTTCATATGCCCACTGCACAGATTCAGTTGCGCCTAATGCTGTTTTCTGAATTTCGCGGTGCGGAGGGGTTCCTGTTATTCCGCATAATATAATTTTATCAACCTTGAAAGCATCTGCCGTGCGGAATGCCGAACCTACATTATGCAGGCTGCGCACATTATCTAATAAAATACAAACCGGAATTTTTTCAGCGCTGTGAAATTCATCAACAGATATTCTTCCCAGCTCTTCGAGTTTTAATTTCTTCACGATGCAATATCCGCATTTTCATTTTCTTCTCTATCAAATTCCTGGATGAGTTCTTCCAGTTGTTTAAGGCATTTGCCATAACTCACTTTCTCCATCCATAAAGCCAGTAAATAACTTAGCGGAGTTATTACAAGAATTGAAATTGCCAAAGCAATCAAGGTGAAACTCTTTTGCAACATTTCAACTGCATCGCTTTCAATAGATAAGCCCATTAAAAATCCGGCAGTGCAGGCAAAAGGATAAATGAGGATTGAAGATTTTCTCTGAAATTTTAAAGAAGCATTTACATTTTCGTAAATCTGATGCATGGTTTGTTTCAGGTTCCCATCCATTCCAGATGTTTTTACTATACTTTGAAGAGTTTTGTAATTCACCACTATGTAAAATACATATACGAGTATCATCAAAACAGTAAAAGCAAGCACAATGGGTTGTGTAAATACAAAGAGCAGGTAAATAAAAACGAGTTCAAAGAATAGGGCAAAACCTAAAGTGATTTTAAAATTCCTGATGAGTTTATTTACCGGATGTTTCGATGTGCGCTTTGGGTCGAACTTCGCATCCATCGGCTGGCTGAGTTTTTCAGCTTCGAGCTTTTTCCATACTTCACCTAATTCCACGCTCATATCGCCCTGAGTTTTTTAATCAATATTTCTTTAATACGATGCAACTTCACTGCCACATTGTTTTTTGTAAATCCTGTGATGTCTGCAATTTCTTCATTTTCATAACCGTCTAAATGTAAGGCAATGATCATGCGGTCTACTTCATTCAATATGCGAATGGCGGTGTACAATGCTTCTGTCTCGTCTTGCGATCCTCTTTCATCAACTGACAAGTTTGCATTTTCAATATCCAAAAAGGTTTTCTTTCGCGAAGTTCTTGTATAAGTAAGCACGGTATTCAAACTTACCCGATACAACCAGGTGGAGAACTTAGACAATCCATTGAATCTTCCGTACGATTTCCATGCTTGAAAAAGTATTTCCTGATACAAATCTTTTGCTTCTTCTTGATCATTAACATATAGCCGGATTACTTTAAATATTATGCCCCGGTTTTCATCAATTAATTGGGTAAATTCAAGTTGACTTGCCGGCATAATATCAATAAGGTCTTAAGGTTTAACAGCTACTGGCTTAACTGTGTAACCCCTGGCTCTTAATAAAGTTATCAGGCCCTTGTCACCGGCAAGGTGAAGTGCGCCAACGGCAATAAATTGCGGTGATGATGAAATTAAATCGGGTAAAGTTTCCATCCACCTTACATTCCGGTCTTCCAAAATATGCTCACCCATTCCGCCAACATCGCTATATTTTATATATAGATTTTCCATTTCTTTCAAATCCTGAGAAAGGTAGGCGCCAAGCAATTCAGATTGAGAAGCAAGCATTTCATCTTTTGATTTAACGAACTTCACCAGGTCTTTTGCCTGTTCTTCGTAAGGTGTGTGGTCATACAACAATTTAATTTGCTCTTCCATTGTTTCAAGAGCAGTTACTTGCTTACCTGCATGTTTTGCGCTTTGTGCAAAATGTATATCCAGTGGTAAGCCGGTATATTGTTGCAATATTTGGCCACTTTCTTGCTGTGCATACGCACCAACCAACATAACGGTAATGGCCATAGGCTTGAATTGATCGAGCATCTGTAATTTGAATCCTACGGTTTTTTCCAATTCATTTGAAACAAGATTAAAATCTTCTTCGCTTATCATATCCGAAATCTTTCTATCCTGCATCACACTCATCATGGCAACTTGCATCAGTTTGGTAGAATCAATTACCATTTCTACAACTATTCCTGATGCCTTTTTAATTGCGTTTATAACTGCCGGCTTATCGTCAAGATAAGTTGCATTGAGCAGGTGGTAAGTGCCAAAAAGATAAGAGGATGTTTCAAGATTTTTACCTGATACTTCCCATAACAAAGAGCTGCTATTGTCCTGCGCCAGTAACCTGCCCGCAGAAAATCCCACAAAGAAGAGCACAGTAAGTACTGCTGCTCTTTTTAATTTCTTAATTGTTTGCTTATTCATAATTGATTTTTTTACAATTTGTATTTAATGGGGCTTAAAAATTACAATGCGCATAAAATTATTTCTGCTCCCTAAATTTATGCTATTTAATTGAGGATAAGATTCACATAAATCTGCGCACTCGTCTATATTTGTTCCAATGGCCTCCGCTGCTAAAAATCCATCAGAAACACCTTTAATGAAACAATACAATGCCATCAAGGCAAAGTATCCGGGGGCATTGCTCTTGTTTCGGGTGGGAGATTTTTACGAAACATTCGGTCAGGATGCGATTGCGGCAAGCAAGGTATTAGATATTGTGCTCACAAAAAGAGGCAATGGTTCAGCATCAGAAATTGAGTTAGCCGGCTTTCCGCACCATGCCTTAGATACCTATTTACCAAAACTAGTTCGGGCCGGACATCGTGTGGCCATTTGCGATCAGTTGGAAGATCCGCGTTTTGTGAAAGGCATTGTAAAACGAGGTGTAACCGAACTCGTTACACCCGGACTTTCTTTTAATGATAATGTACTTGAGCGAAAACAAAATAATTTTCTTGCCTCCATTCATATTGGTCATGAATATGCCGGGCTTGCTTTGCTCGATCTATCTACCGGAGAGTTTTATACCGCACAAGGAAGTGAAGCCTATGTTGCCAAATTATTACAGAGCTTCAGACCAGCAGAAATTATATACAACAAAAAGGCAAGAGAACGTATTGCAGCATACACCGGAGATGAACTAAGTAGTTTTGCGCTGGAGGATTGGGTATACCAATACGATTATACATATGATAAACTCATTCAACAATTCAAAACCAATTCACTTAAAGGATTTGGTATTGAAGAGATGCGCGAAGCCATTATTGCCGCTGGCGCGATCTTGCATTACCTGGATGATACCGAGCACAAAGAAACCGCGCACATTTCTTCCGTTTCGCGCATTGAAGAAGATAAATATGTGTGGCTCGATAAATTCACTATTCGAAATCTTGAATTGGTGCAGGCACAAAATGATGGTGTGCCATTAATACATATCCTCGACCATACACTTACCCCAATGGGTTCGCGGCAATTGCGCAAGTGGATGCTGCTTCCCTTAAAAGATAAAAGCAGTATTGATGAACGCCTCAGTGCGGTGGCGGCTTTTGCAGATGATGAAAGCTTAAACGAAAAACTGGTATCACACCTGCGACAAATTTTTGATTTGGAAAGATTGATTTCTAAAGTAGCCGTTGGCCGTGTTAATCCGCGTGAGCTGTTGCAACTCAAAAGATCATTGCAACAAATTGCTCCCATTAAAAATTTACTTGGCTCACAAAATCTTCCCGCGCTTAAGAAGCTCACTGATCAGTTGAATGCCTGTGAATTTTTGCTGGAAAAAATCAACAAAGAATTAAAAGAAGATGCCCCTATGCTCATACATCAGGGCGGCATTATCAATGATGGCATAGATGCTGAGCTTGATGAGTTAAGAAGCATCGCCTATTCTGGAAAGGATTATTTATTGCAAATTCAAAAACGTGAAGTTGCCCGCACCGGGATCAACTCGTTAAAGATTGCTTACAATAAAGTATTTGGCTATTATCTCGAAGTAAGCAATGCCAACAAAGACAAGGTGCCGCCTG
>CAZVFM010000226.1:0-4522 GCA_964626095.1 uncultured Roseivirgaceae bacterium
ATTTATCTGAGTGTTTTTCCAGTAGGGAACGTGTTTTGTAGAAAAATAGTAGGCCAAATACTTATTGCTTATTATCTTCTCCGATACTCTTATTAAAAAACAATCTGCTTTATTTATCGCTTCTTCAATAAAATCAGGCAGAATCACCGCTCTGACGGATGCAGAGATGAATGATGAAAAAATTATGTCTCCCTTCCCGACTGTATACTTTTTGATTGTTTCATATTTTTCCTCTGTCACAAATGTTTGATAATCATTCCTAAACTTCAATTCACCAATATTCTCCAACCTAATTACTCTGATCCCTTTGTCAACATAATCTGCAGTTTTTAGATTTGAGCCAAAAGGCCCATCCGATATTTTTACAACTATTTCTTCTAATTTCTTCCACACCCACCCCTGCGGCAAAGTGTCTGAACATTGATTTTTGGGATTTTTGTGATTGACTTGATCTTTGTGGGTTTGCAAATCATGTTCATCAGGTAAAGCAAGCAAATCACGGTTCAGACGATTATTGGTAAGTTTTCCCTCAAACGACCATTTCAATACGGCCTGGCGATAGACTTTGAGTTGTGCTTGGGCCGTTTTCAGTCTTTCGATTCCTTTATCCAAACTGCTGAACAACTCTTCCATTTTGGTTACAATGCGGTGCTGCTCGGGAAGTGGGGGCAGGGGGAATTTGAAATTAGCTGTTTGATTGGGATTCGCCCTTGTTAATGACCCTCCTACACCAGAAATAGTTTTCATAAATCGGGTGTGAAAGTCATAGCTAAGCAGATAAAGTCTAAGATATTTTGTATTTATTGAGGAACCATCAAATATGATCCATTCGCCGGATCCAATTTGTCGATATCCTTGATTTTTGCCTACTATCCAACTTCTTTGAATGTGAGGTACAATTCGAGACAAAAGAACATCTTTCTCACTGACAACCTTCTTTGAAGAACCAATATTTTCTCCCTTTATAATTTCAGGCTTACCAAGGGCATAAGAAGGTATACTGTAGAGTTCAAAGACCTCCTCTTTAAATTTTGAAGGGTCAACAGATCCAGTTGCTGTTTTCATAAAAAATCCCAAATCAAGTTCCACCCACCCTTTCGGTGATTTTCTTTCTTCACTCATTACGCTGCCAGGGCTTCGTTTAGTTCGTTAATAACAGTTTCCATTTCATCACCAAAAAGTTGCCACATTTTGCCTCGGCCCCCTTTGGCATCAAATGGTGTATAGTCCAAATCGTCTGCTTCAATATGCACCGAAGTGGCAATCTGCTCTTTAAGCATATACAGCCAGTCCATCTGTTCTTTGGTAAAGCGGTTGTGTTGCCCGGCATTCTTTTTCAAAATCCATTGCTGAAAGTTTCGGTCAACGGTTTTCTCGTAAGGGGTTAAAGCGGTATCAATGCCCGCTACTTTGCGGAGGAGTGAAACTAATGCCACCATTTCGTTTTTGGGTTGCCCGCTCACACTTTCGAGTTGCTCGTAAGCCCTCCACACACTCATCGGTGACAAAGTAGGTTTATCGGCAACGATTTTCTCCACTAAATCTTTAATCATCACAAAGGTGAGTTCGCGTCTGCGGTATGGCTGTCCGTAGAAAATCTGCAAAGCAACAATTTCATCTCGGTGGCTTTCAATCCATTCTTTAAAAGCGGTAACGGTTTCGTTTGCCTTGTCTTTGTTGTCTTTGTCCCAACCTACATTCACAAGCTTATCAGGGTTGAGTAGATCAATTTTTTGTTCGTGAGCCCTTCGCACATTTTCAATGTATTTGTTCAGTTCGCCTGTAAATACTTTGGCAGCCTGGTTTCGCAGTTGTTCCAATTGTTGGTTAATGGCTGCTTCGATTTTAACGGGAGCTTCGCCCCGTTTTTCTTCCTTTATTTGTTGCTCAATGGCTTCCACTGTGTCGGGGTTGTAGGCGTTCAACAAGTCTTTCACTACTTGTGTAAGCGATACACCTCCTGATTTTTCTTCAAAGTTTTTTTTATCCTTTTCGGTAATTTGTTTGTCCAATCGGGTCAGTCGGTTGGCTAATGATGTAAACAAATCTTCATCTCTAGCTCCTACGGCAACCGCACCCAACAAATCTTTCAACGGCACACCGGGCTTTTTCTCCAGTGGACGGCTGTCAGTTTTCAAACTCTTGGTAACGCCAATGGCATCTACAATCACAAAATGGTCTTTGGTGATTTTTGCCGAAGGCGATACTTTTTTCAAATCGTCAAAATTGATAACCCTTGTGCCACGCCCTTTCATTTGCTCAAAGTAGTTGCGGCTTTTTACGTCCCGCATAAAGAGCAGACACTCCAGAGGTTTTACATCCGTGCCCGTGGCAATCATATCTACAGTCACAGCAATACGAGGGTGATAATCGTTTCGGAATTGAGCCAATACCGATTTTGGGTCTTCGGTTGCTTTGTAGGTTACTTTTTTGCAAAAGCGATTTTCCTCGTTAAACTCTTCCCTTACAATTTGGATAATGTCGTCAGCATGGCTATCGGTCTTGGCAAAAATAAGGGTTTTAGGCACTTCAAAGTTCCTGTCTTTGTCGTATCGGTCGGGGAACATTAAAGGTAAATGCTCTTTGAACGTACCAATGACTTTGCGGATTTGGTTGGGGTTTACAATGTCCTTATCCAACTGCTGTGCAGAGTAATTTTCATCTTCGTCCTGCAATTCCAGTCGTTTCTTTCGGCTTAGCCGTTCACGGTGTTCTACATATTCGCCTTTCCAAAATGTGGCACCTTGTTGGGAGATTTTGGTTTCAATCAGATATACATCATAGCCCACATTCACGCCATCAGCTACCGCCATTTCGTGTGAATATTCCGAAACCAAATTTTGCTTGAAGTAGGCAATGGTTCGGGCATCAGGTGTGGCGGTCAAACCCACCTGGAAAGCATCGAAATAATCCAGTACCTGCATCCACAGGTTGTAAATACTTCGGTGGCATTCGTCTATTACAATAAAGTCGAAAAATTCAATCGGTAGTTTTTCACTGTATTCCACCGGAGGCACTTCTTTAGGTTGCCATTTTTCATGTGGGTTATCTTCTTCGGCACTTTCATCAAGTTCTTGTCCTTTCAACACGGCATACAAACGCTGAATGGTGCTGATATATACGTGGCTATCTTCGGGAATGTAGTTTGATTTCAGCCGGTGAACGCCATAGAGTTCGGTAAATTTGCGGTTGTCGTCATTGGGCAGATAGCTCATAAATTCCTGTTCCGCCTGTTCGCCCAGGTTTTTGGTGTCCACTAAAAACAGGATACGCCTCACCACATTGTTGTTATCATCGTCTTTCAGCTTCAACAGGCGATACACCGAAGTAATGGCGGTAAATGTTTTGCCCGAACCAGTTGCCATTTGTATCAGGGCTCTCGGTTTATTTTGTTTAAATGATGTTTCAAGGTTGGTAATGGCATCGATTTGGCATTCACGAAGTCCTTCAGTTGGTAAATCGTCTAAATCCTGCAATGCTGTTCGGACAGATTTGGTTTTCTTCAACCAGCCCGATAAAGTTTCAGGACGATGAAAGGTGAAAACATTTCTTCCTCTCGGTTTCGGGTCTCTGAAATCGGTCAGCGTGGTTACTTCTCCTGTGCTCAGATATGCAAAGGGAAGTTTTTCGTTGTTCAGGTATTTCAGTTTGGCCGTGGCATAACCTTCTGCCTGGTCTTCGTGCACGGTGAGTTTATGGCCCTCTTCTTCCCGTTTTGCTTCAATAACACCCACAGGTTTTCCGTCAACAAACAGCACATAGTCGACCGGTCCAATTTCGGTGGTGTATTCACGCACAGCCACACCAATACCTGCATTAAGATTAATTTTTGATTTACTCTGAACTATCCAACCACAGGCAACCAGTTGTCTGTCGATGCTGTCTCTTGCTATATGTTCCGGATTCTGATTGGTCATTAATTATTCAAATATCCCATTCGTAAAATTATTATGGTCAGTTGGTGAGGTGGCAAAAATAACTCTTTTTGCTTTTTGAGCGTTGGCTCGTATATCAGCAAAAACCAAATATACCATTTGTGCGTGGGAATTTTCTTTTATATTATTTCATTAACTCTCTAAGTTCTTCAATCGTGAATGCTGGCTCTTTTTTGTGCAACATAGAATGACAATTCGGACATACAGGTATTAAGTCCTTTATTGGGTCAACGGAATACTCGTTTCCTATAGTTGAAATATTCATTTTATGATGAACATGAATGAACTTCTTTCCTATTTTACCAAATCTATATTCAAAATTAAAATTGCATACTTGACAATTATATCCAAAATGTTCAATACATTTTATTCTTGCAATTGGATTTCGTTCATAGCTGTTTACAAGAACTTTTTTCGTTTTTCCTTCCGCATATTCTATTTCAGAATTTACTTCATCAGCATATATTATCTTTTCGGGTTCATTGTCAATTAACTTTAGATATTCATTGTAGATCTCTTTGCGTCTCTTTACTGAAGAACCTGATTTTTCTTCGTAATAATCAATATGTTGAGATAAAGAAAGGAGT
>CAZVFM010000227.1:0-4496 GCA_964626095.1 uncultured Roseivirgaceae bacterium
GTGATTTCTCTTTCATTAAAGGCCACATAATTAAATGCATAGTATATAAATGAATTCAGCAGCAGGATAACTATGTCTAATTCTTTAAATTTTTCATTTTGTATTATTTTATACATCAGAAATACTGCGTAGAAAATAATAAAGAACAGGGTAGAGAAAGTAAGTGCAATTGTAAAATGTTTTTCTGCATTAAAGTCGGCTACAAACCATGCCGCAAAAACTAGCCAGCTTGAAGCAAATGCCAGGTAGAACAAAGGCTTCCATAATTTTTTGATGGCAATGGCCAGTATACCAACATTAATAATGAGCATATAGGTAAACAGGTTGCTGATATTCCCTGACTTATTGCTTACCAAAAAGGGTACAGCATAAGCGGCCACTAATCCGAAGTGTGCAATGACTTGCCGGTTATAATGAAGTGATGCAAACACGGTGAAGATTGTAAACAAAACCATGAGTGCAAATGTCGCTGGCAAGCCAAGTAAATTGTAATAACTATAAGCGGCAAAAGAAATAAAATAGAAAATGGCCATAGCGCCACCCAACAGTACTGCGCTAAAATTCTCGTATTTGCTTTTAAGCTTTATGGCCAATATCAGCAATGCAGCGCCCAACATATAGGCCATTATTATCCTCGTTAATGGACTGATCAGATCTTTATCTATTGCATACTTGGCGCCAATAACCACACCAATAATAATAATGAGTATACCGATTTTATTGATCAGGTTCTCACCAATGTATTTTTCAAGATCAGATTTAATGGCATCTAATTCCTTGCTTTCCCATTTCTTTTTCGGTTTTGGAATAATGAAAGGCTCTTCGATGGGTTCAATACTTTGCATGACTTCAACCGGAGCTTTTTCGGGTATGGGTTCCGGTTGGGTAGCGGACTTAAGTGCATTCAGTTCATGCTTTAACTGATTTATTTCGCTGCGAAAAACTTCTTGTTTTTGCAACAATGCATCCAGCTTTGCCTGGAGCTGGTTGATCTTTTCCTGGTCTGTTTGCATATAGGTACTTGACCAATTTTCGGTCGACTAAATGCAATGTAATAATTAAGGGTTCTATTATAATTGACCTCAACAATTTTTTTTTACTAAACAATTGATTGGTTCTTGTTATTATACCTGTATCTATTTAAGAATTTTCTACAGTGAAATGCTTGCCTCTATGAATTTAGGTTTTATATGACTTCATCAAATGCTATCTTGCAGCCGTATTTTCCATTTTTGATATATGTTATAAGGAGTTGTTTAATAATGTTGGTAAAATATATTTTGAGTTTTTTTAAATTAATCCTGCTGTTAATAACATTAACAGGATACCTAAACTTACTTGGTCAGGGCCGGGTTCAAAAATATGAGGGTCCTTATACCTTGGGCGATGAGTATTCTGGTACTGCAGTGTATCAATACACGGTTTCGAGAAGCGACACTATAAAACAGGGAGCTTTTGTGTTCGAATCCGTAACTAGCGGTATATCAAATGAAGATTTATTCCATTCTCTTCATTATAAGGGTAATTACGAGCAGGGCTTAAAGAGTGGAAATTGGATTTATAGTGCTAAGAAAATACGCCCACACGGAAGTCTCAAGGAAAGCAATTACCAAATTATTCAGCAATCAGTCGGGAAGGAATTCCTGGTAAATGGCAATTTTAAAGATGGCAGGGCAAATGGCCGCTGGACCTTACTTGAGCAAAGTATTGAAAATTCGATTCCATCCGACACATCAATTTTAGTAAGCGCTAATTTTAAAGATGGAATTCTACAAGGTAAGGTTCAGGGCTATTATAATGATATCGAATTTTCTGGCAGTGTTGACAGTGAAGGCTTTATTGATGGCCAATGGCATTTCAATCATTCTTTGCCTGAAGATAATAGCATAGATGAATTAAGAATTTACGTGAATGGAATTCAAGTAAATCACTACATGATTGTACAAGGTGATACCATTTCAATAGAATATTTGGGTATTGAGGCTGACTATGACTCTTTAGGTATTTGGGAAAGTTTGGTTCTCAACGGCAAATATTTTGAGATTATAAAAAATGCCAATGTTGGACTGGCTAGTTACTTTAGCCAGAGTTCGGAACTTACCTTATCTTTAGATACTAACCAACATATTGTTAGCAATTCAAATGCACTTCTTGAAGATGTACTCTCTTCATTTGCAGGAAGAGATAATATCCTGTTTTGGCAATTGACCAGTGGTAGTGTGCCGCTCGCCAAGGTAAATGCCAAATTATTGAAAAAGCCTTTTTCTGAAGTTGAATTAGCAAATCTAGCGAAAGCCCGAACCATTAATAATGAATTAAGTAAAACCCTTAAGGATGTTTTTGAAGACCCAAGCATTGAGTTGGATCGCTATGCCAATAAGGATTTAATGTTTTACTACGCTGTATTGAAGATTTATGAATCGCGGATTGCTTCAATTTCTGATATACTCAATCGGTTTTCCAATCAGACGTACGAGTATATGAATCGGGATAAAATTTATGCCCACCTGATGAAAAATTCATCGTACCCTGAGTTTGTTAGTTTTGAATTCAAAGATGAGCAATTTGAAGAGCAACATGAATTTGCATCAATTCATGATACGGAATATAACGCTGCCGAGGTAATCATTGACCAATTAAATAATATTCAAAATAAGGTTTCAGAAATATTAAGTGTGATCGACAAGATTCTGGAAAGTAAACTTACCGAGTTCAAGTTAATTGAAAAAGAAAGGCAACTTGTTAAAAAAAAGGACTCAGTTATATATCTCTATAGTAATGCAGGAAATGAAGAATCCTTTAATGAATACCATAGAATTATTTCAGATAGGGTACAGTCGTATACCCTTGGCATATTTAGAGACTACCCTGCATTAGAAATGCAGGAAAAAGTAGACACCGTTGATGCTATACTAAATTGCCTGGATTCATTTTTAAAGTTGTACGTAGCGCAAACAGAAATTCCTTCTAAACTTCAACGATTAAACGAATCCTATACGCGCACAGTATGGAACCCCTACACGATGACAGATATGCAGGAGCGAATGAAGGAACGGGTATACAATGCCTTTATAACTTATCTATTCCCTTTTTACCTCGATGATATTGAACGTTCCATTAATTGTGATGACTTAGAAAATAAACATAGAAACTTTGAATTGATATATAGAAAAATGATGGAGCTACGAGAGCAAGATACCAGGGATATAGAGCGGGCCTTGAGAGGGGTGAATTCAGCTGCGAAGGTGCTGGAAATTTACAATATCAACCTTTTTGTCAATTAGAGATATGCTGAAAAAAATCCTGATCCTTTTCAGTCTTACTTTTCTGTATTTATTTATGTGTATAGGATTGTTTGCTCAACCAGGTCCCGGTAACCCACAATTCCGATCTCCAGGAAGCAATCTTTGGTTAGGTACATATTCTAAGTTAAGATTAACTGATAAATTATTTTGGGATGCCCAATTTCATTTTCGAACTGCAGGTTATCAGGATACTCGTTATGTTGGAAGGGTAGCGCAGATATATAACAGGCATGGCATAAGTTACAGGGCAACTAATAATTTCGTTTTTACTATAGGTCCTGTATTAAGACTTAACTTTACTCCTGAGCCAGGTAATCCAGAGTTTAAAGGACTTGTTTTAGAACCTCGGATATGGCATGAATACCTATTTGCCATGCCCTACGAACGATTCATAGTATATCATAGATTACGGATTGAGCACAGGTGGAGTATAAACAACCAAATTGATGCCGACTGGATTTACAGGGACAGGTGGAGATATAAATTTTACATGGCCATTCCGATAAACAATACTAAGCTTATGCCCAATACATGGTACTTTACTCCTGATATAGAGATTATTATGCAAAGTGGAAAACCTGTCGGAGGAAGTGCATTAGAGGATTTAAGACTTTATCCACAAATAGGATACATAAAGAATACTAGGGTAAAATACGTTGCCGGTTTAATGTATACTACTGGACAAACCTTAAACAATGCTTATGTTTATAATACAAGATGGGTATTAAGACTAAATGTCTATTTATCTCTTGATTTCAGAAAGTTCGAGGATAAGATCCCTGAGATCAGAATTTTTGATTAAGTATTCCTAAAGCATTTTGTGAATGGGCTAAAATTTGTGTGTACTGCTTAGTGCCCTTAGCATTTCTTCCTAGTTTTGCCGAAAATAATTTTTATGGCAATCAATAATCAGGTCCGTTCTTATAAAATTCCCTTTGTCTTAGCAAGCCTAATGGCTGTTATAGCAATTGGCTTATACCTTTGGACCATTTTAGGGTCTGATCATAAATCTCACTCTTCAGAAGAGGACCTTGAGTTTATACAGGATTTGGAAATTGATAATGAATTTTATCGCTTGTTAAGTGCAGCAGATGAGATGGTTCTTATCGGTGAGGATTATAAAAGAGCCTTAAGCGCATATAAAAATATTTCTGTAGACGATGAAAGCATGAATTCCATGCTAAGGAAGCG
>CAZVFM010000228.1:0-4450 GCA_964626095.1 uncultured Roseivirgaceae bacterium
CAATGATCAGGATCGGAAGCAAAAAGCAAACGACCCTCAGCATCGCGTTGCATGTATTTAGGGGTATCAGAACTTAGGTCAATTACCTTCAATTCAAATTGCGTTGCAATTAGATCGCGAAAAGCCAATGACTCCGGAAAGTGATATCCGGTATTGATAAAAAATATCGGAATCGAATTATCTATTTTACTGATGATATGTAAAAGCACCAGGCTATGCGATTGAAAAGAAGAAGTGCTGAACATCTTTTTGCCTTCTTGCTTATACTGCCTTAGCTTTAGTGCTGTGGTACTGATCAACTCTTCCATCCGAAAACGATTGAAATCAGAAAAATGTGTTCTAACAACTAATACACGCTATTTACTTAAAATTTGCGATTATTCTTTATGATTCAGATCAGAATGTACTATACCTTGTAAACAGTTTTTCTCATTTTAGCAAAACTAAATTTTTACCATGGATCCTAAACTGGCACCTTTCTCTTGCACCCATTCTCCCGACTTACCAAAACTCCTGTACGAACTGAATATTTCATTGGCCATTAGTACTTACCAGGCCGGAAAAGTGATTCTGATAAGCGCTATTAACCACGAGCAATTGGTACAACTGCCTCGCAATTTTGAAAAACCTATGGGTATTGCCATACAGGCTAATCAAATCGCCATTGCTACCCGAAGCGAAGCAGTTATTTTATCTAATGCTCCGCGCATGGCAGCCAACTATCCCAAACAACCCAAAACTTACGATGCACTCTATTTACCACGCTGTGTGTATTTCACGGGTGAAGTTGATATTCATGATATTTTTTGGGCAAGTAATAAACTATGGGCAGTGAACACCCGCTTCTCATGTTTATGCACTATTGATGAACAATACAGTTTCCGGCCTCAATGGAAACCCGATTTTATCTCTGATATCACACCCGAAGATCGTTGCCACCTCAATGGCATTGCCATGCATAACGGTAAGCCCAAATATGCTACAGCACTTGGTAAAACAGATATTGCAGGTGGCTGGAGAGAAAACAAAGTTCAGGGAGGCATCATCATAGATATTGAAAACAATAAAATCATTGCTGATGGTTTGGCCATGCCCCACTCTCCCCGACTTTACAATAATGAACTCTATGTTTTACTTTCTGCAACAGGAGAATTAGCCAAAGTAAATATTAGTAATGGAAGTGTGGAAGTGATTAAAGAAATGAATGGCTTTGTAAGAGGTATGGATAAGCACGGTGATTTTCTTTTTATTGGTTTATCTAAACTAAGAGAATCGTCAAACACTTTTGCAGATTTACCGATCTCTAAGAAATCCATTTTTGCCGGAATAGTAGTTATTCATTTACCCACAAAAAGTCTAGCCGGATATATTAAATATGAAAACAGTGTAGAAGAAATTTATGATGTTAAAGTTTTACCAGGCATGAAAAGACCCGGCTTACTCAATCACATCAAAGAAGACCATAAAATTGCACTTACCACACCCGAAGCAGAATACTGGGCGGTTAAACAAGAAGAAAAATGAGTCTCTCGGAACAAGCCCGGCTATGGCAACCGTATGATCCGGAAAACTTTCGCAACCCCTACCCTATGTATGCCTACTTACGTGAGACTGATCCCGTGCATAAGGCACAAACGGGTGAATGGATCATAACACGATATGAAGATGTCTTGCGCATTCTCAAAGATCCTTCATGCAAAGTGGGCAATCGACTGGAGTGGATTAAGAAGGGGATAAAATATTTTGAAAACAAAGACGAAGACCTTCGCGCTATCTATAATGCAATTAACAATTTTGTTTTATTTCTGAATCCACCCGAGCACCAGCAAATAAAAACCTTTGTACGTCAAGCCTGGAAAGACAAAGCAGTAGAAGGCATCATTAAAGAAAATATTTCCGTACTGATACAAAAGTTTAAAGATGAAGACCGAATCGACCTGGTAGAATCTTTTGCACAACCTTTGCCAATTCTCACCATCTCAAAAATTCTTGGTATTGAAAATTCAGACTATGAGTTTCTGAAAACAAATGGCATAGCCATGATCAAGGCGCTCGATCTATACGTAAGTCATAAAGACCTTGTGCAGATGAATGAGGCTGCTAAATCTTTTATAAGCTTTTTCAGCGCAGTTATTCACAAAAAAAATATAAATCCAGGCAATGACCTCATCTCAGCAATCATCAAACTTAACAATGAAAGAGAGGATAAACTAAGCGAAGATGCCTTGATCTCTATCTGCATTTTTTTGTTTATAGCCGGTGAAGAAACTACCGCTAGTTTAATTGCAACCGGAATTTTTAATTTACTAAAGCACCAACAAGTCTATCAAATGTTGGCATCACAACCTGATGTAAGTAAAAAAATCATTGAAGAGCTTTTGCGATTTGACTCGCCAGTTCAATTGCTAGGCAGGATAAGTACGGAAGAAATGTTACTTGGCAATAAAAAAATACAACCGGGTGATACCCTCACCCTTGTACTGGGTTCGGCCAACCGTGATGCAGCAATTTTTGAAATACCTGAACAGTTTAATTTTAATCGTAAAACGGGAAATCACATTACATTCGGTAGCGGGCTGCATTATTGTATGGGCGATTGGCTAGGGAGAATGCAGGGAGAAATGGCCATTACAGCATTTTGTGAGCAGTTCCCAAATGCTTCTTTAATAGATAACGATCCGGAATGGAACAACAACCTTGCTATTAAAAGCCTGAAACACCTGCAAGTTAAGTTAAGGTAAAATTCTTGTGCCTTTAAAATAATATACCCTGATGTGGTGTCCTTTACCTGAATTGCCCAGGTACACCATTTTACTTGCAGGCCAAATGGCTTCGTTACGATGTTCTTTCAATTTTTCATTTTCAACCAATGTAATGATCCCAATGCATTGATTTTCTTTGTCTTCCTTATGAATATCCTCAAAAAAATCGCGTGTCATTACAAGCAATTTAGAAGTGAGCCCGGGTTTTCTGAATCCCGGCATGATGAATAATCGGATGGCATAAAAATGATTTCTCAATTGCTTGATATAAGCTTTAAAGCCTGTACTCATGCCTACCACCTGGTTGAACTCATTGCGAATTACATAAACCAATTGCGCAGTGCGTGCAAGGGCCTCGGGTTCAGTCAGATTGATCTCGTGTAGCTTCCAAATTGACAATACCTGTTTTTGTATATCGGCATCAACTTTCTGCCATACATTTTCAAAAGTCAGTTGTTCTTGATTAGCTTTAAGCGTCATTATATATTTTTATGCATCAGGTTACAAAAGAACAATTAGTACAATTTCTTAAAGAGAAAATTTCGGAGGAATGTCAAATCCCCATCGAAGATATAAAAACAGACCTTGAGTTTTCACATTTCAGGATGGATTCTGTTAACGCCATCTTTATCATGGATCAGATGGAAACCTTTTTGGGTGTAGAACTCAACCCACTTTACTTCTGGGACTACCGCAGCATCGATGCATTCAGCAGTTTTATTATGGAGAAACACTTTCAAAATTAAAACAAATACGATGCCTGACAATCTCCGCCAAATTCTAAAATTTAAAATCAAAAAATTGCCTATTGCCCAATGCCAAATTAAATCCTTGCCTTCTTAAAATAACTTATCCGAATATGGTCGCCCTTTGAAGTATAGCCGGCAAAAACCATATCGGGACCGGGCCATACGGCTTTTGTCCAATTTTTCTTAATCATTTCGTTTTCAATAACCATAATCATTCCCACTGCATTATCCGTGTTATGCTGTTCAAAGTAACTTTTTGTTTCCACAAGCAGTTTAGTATCCAAAGCAGGCGCCCTGTAATCAGGACTGATAAAACACCTGAATTCATAAAACAAATTATCATTATATGATTTAATTTTTGCAGGCTTTACAGTAGATAAACCTATAATACCAGCCTCTTGGTGACGTACAAGCAAAGCAACATGATTAATTCTTTCAGCAATTTGCAACTCATCAGTTAAAGCCCCGTATGTTAACCAAAGCTGCTGGACTGCCGTAGCATCAGTTGCTTTCAACTTTTGCCCAACTGGCTCAAAAACCAATTCCTTTAGCGATTTATTCAATTTGAAAAAATTAATTCAAACATCACACTTACCCTTTTCAAATTTAATACATTAATCATTACATTCGGATTATTTTCTTAACCTGAACCATGCAAAACGGTCAAGACTTACTCGTACAACTCTACAGAAAAACCCGTTCAAAATACCTTAAACTCAGGGAGAGATTTGATAAAAAACAGCTCTATAAATCAAGCACCCCTGAACTTCATCGTTTAAGAAATAAATTAAGAAAATTACAGCAGCAACTTCAAAAACTTCAGCTTCAAATTAAACTCGGCCTGGCTGCTGGTGCGGTAGTCTTGCTGCTAAACACTAATGAAGTAAAAGCCCAGGGAACTATAGGGCCCTTTGAAAAGCAAGACCGCCTCAACAATCC
>CAZVFM010000229.1:0-4417 GCA_964626095.1 uncultured Roseivirgaceae bacterium
TCAGCACAAAAAGGAGATTATGTTGGAGGCACATTTGCCGTTACTTTTACCCGAACCAATGACTTTAATGAAAACTATTCCTATAGCGGAACAAACACTTCCACTTCAATAATTGATTCGTTCATTGAACAGGCTAACGGATTTCCAGAAAGTCAGTTCAACGAGGGTAATCCTCAATACAATACGTTGACCGGACTAGCCTATTATAACTATCTCATAGGACCAGAAACCATCCTTGACCCCGATGGTGACCCGAATTTTTATTTTACTGATGTGCTGGGCATTCCCTTTCAAGCAGAGAGCGTCAATATCAGGGGATCAAGTAATCAATGGAATATATCTTATGGAGGCAACTATAAAGACTTCCTTTTCTTCGGAGGTGGAATCGGTATAAGTTCATTTCGCTATCGATCAGAAAAAACATTTACTGAGGCCTTTGTTGATGAACCCTTAAATGACCTGAGTATTGTGGAAAGACTTGAATTAAGTGGATCGGGGGTTAACTTAAATTTGGGTGTAATAGTAAGGCCTATTCAACTTTTGCAGATAGGTGTTTCTTATACCAGTCCAACATTTTATAGTGTGGAAGATTTATATGAGGCTACAGTGCGTACCAACTGGGACAACTTTGAATACCTGCCCGGAGAATTCATCAATAACGAATCGGCTTCCACAGACTTGTTACTTGGCGAGTATAGTCTAAACACTCCGTCAAGATTAAGCGCAGGAGTAACATTTTTTCTGGATAAATACGGATTCATTACTGCTGATATTGAATCTGTTAATTATAGTAAAGCACGATACAATTCTAATTTCTTTGGCGTTTCCTTTGCCGGGGACAATGAAGAAATACGTCAGACCTACACCCAAACGTATAACATCAGAATAGGCGCTGAAGGCAGAATAAATATGTTCAGGATTCGTGGCGGTTATGCCCACCTGCCTGATCCATTAAGAAACCCAGAAGGTTTTGATCGCTCGGTAAATAATGTTTCGTTAGGTGCAGGTATCAAGAAAAACAACATAGGTGTTGATTTTGCCTTTGTTCGTAGCATTTCCAGCAATCAATACAGACCTTATTTTTTGTCTGATGGCGCTGAGCCTGTTGTCACACAAGAGTTCAATTCCAATATGTTCCTTCTGACACTTGGTTTCACTTACTGATATTTTTCTTACAAAATCTTATTAGTTCCTCAAGTGATTCTGACCCGCCATCAGTGCGATGTTTTGCTTTTGTATAAAACGGACTCCTATCAGTAAGTAAAGATTTAAACTTTTTAACCAATGCTTCCGGGCGCTGAGCTTTCAAAAGCGGTCGGTCAGCATAAGAACTTTTCGTTGCCCTTTCCACCAGTTGCTCAACAGGTACATCAAGAAAAACCGTAACTCCATATTGATTCATTTTGTTGAGATTATCAAAAAAACATGGCGTGCCTCCACCAGTAGCCAATACAAAATTATCTTCCTTACCAATTAAATCATTAAGTGCCTTTTGTTCTATAAGTCTAAAATAATCTTCTCCTTTCACTTCAAAAATTGAAGTAATCGAACTGCCTTCTTTCTCAATAATTAATGTATCAAGGTCGTAAAACTTCAAACTCAGAACAGATGCAAGTTCTTTGCCCAATGTACTTTTACCTGAAAAAGGCATCCCAATAAGAAAAATTCTCATCTCAACAATTTCAATACTTCTTCCGCAGTAGGGGTATCGTTATGGTGCCATTTATCCAGCACAAGCCCATTGTTCCAAAGTGTAAGGCCGGGATCGGAGCGTAATATTGTTTTAAGTACGGTAGCATCGGCAAAGAAATAGGGCGCGGCCAGTTGGTGCTCATGCCTGAATGCCTCCACTTGTACCGGATTAGAAGAGGTTAGTATCCACGTATCCACTTTCCCATCCAGATCATTAATTAATTTACTTATGGCTGCTATATTCGTCAGCGATGCTTTATTCACATTGCCTATAATGATGAGTAATTTAGGCCCTGTAAAACTTTCTTGTGTAAAATCTTCTCCATCAATTGAGCTTACCTGGTAGTCAGTAATTTTGGGAATAATCTTGTCTGGGTTTAGCACATCCACTCTTTGGTATTCATAGCCCTCTTCTGCGCTTAGAAAGGTTTTTGACTTCAGCTCTTTCCCATCTTTCAAAAAAACATATTCAAACACTGGTTGTTCGGGTGCAATCATTTGTTGAGGTACCGTATTACCAATTTTGTAGGGAAGAAAGTCAATGAAAGGCAGGTGCCTGATGGCATACACGCCAAGAAAAATGCTCACGAAACTTACCAAAGCAATCACACCATTCCCTTCCATAGTTCTAAGCAGCGGATCGAAGCGCTTGCGGTGCCAGAATAAATGCAACACAAAAAACATTAGAAAAATGTCTTTATAAAAAGATTGCCATGGGGTGAGTTTAATGGCATCACCAAAGCAGCCGCAATCTGTTACCTTATTTAAAATGGCAGAGTATCCTGTTAAGAAAGTAAAGAATAACAGCAGCACAAGGAGAATCCATGTAGTGATGTTCATTCGGTAATTAATGAGTACCGCTACACCAATGACTACCTCAAGCACAATAAGTACTGTGCCAATGAACAATGCATAAGGAATAAAGAAATGAAAGAGGGAGCCAAAATCTGAAGCAAATACCTCAAAATACTCTTCCATTTTAATTTTTGTGCCTACCGGGTCGTTCAGCTTTATTAAGCCAGAAAAAATGAATAAGCCTCCAACAATAACTCTCGATACTAAATCAATTATTCTTTGCATCTCCAACGAAGTTTAACATAATAAGTGCGAACACTGCATAATTAATCATATCCTGATAATTGGCCTTTACCCCTTCAGATACCAGGGTCTTTCCTGCATTATCTTCAATTTGCTTTACGCGCATGAGCTTCATCAAAATGATATCTGTAATACTACTCACCCGCATATCGCGCCATGCCTCTGAATAGTCATGATTTTTTTGCTGTAGTAGCTCAAGATTTTCCTGAACGGCTGTATCATACATAGGCTCAAGCGAATCATAACTCAGGTCCATATCCTCGGAGTTATGTAATTGCATTTGAATCAATGCAATTACACAATAATTAATTATACCCACGAACTCATCTGTAATACTGTCTTGCACCAATTGCGTGCCCTTGTCTTGAATGCTGCGTATGCGCTGAGCCTTGATAAAGATCTGGTCGGTAATAGAGGGTAACCTGAGTACTCTCCAGGCGGTGCCATAGTCAATGGTTTTCTTTTTAAACAAGGCTTTGCAGGCCTTTATTACCTCTTTATATTCGTGCGCTGTTTGTTCTACCAATTTTTTAAAAGATTTAAAAATCGTGGCTCAAGATACTGCTTTTGCTCAAAACTTGACATTGAATTTAAAGGGTCGGCTCCTAAGTCTGGCCTCACCGCAGTTGATGGGTATTCTCAACATCACACCCGATTCATTTTATGAAAAAAGCCGGCTTAGTACTGAGAAAGATATTTTACAAAGAACAGAACAGATGCTTGTTGAGGGTGCCACCATTATTGATGTGGGTGGTTATTCTTCACGCCCGGGAGCTAGTGATCTTTCTGAAGAAGATGAGTTACAGCGTGTAATTCCTGCTATTGATTCCATTTTGAAATATTTTCCTGGCACAATTATATCCATCGACACATTTCGTTCTAAAATTGCGGATAATGCGATTAATCATGGCGCTCTAATGGTGAACGATATTTCGGGAGGACAACTTGATAATGAAATGTTTGCACTTATAGCCCGTCATAAAGTGCCCTATATTCTGATGCACATGAAAGGTACACCTCAAAACATGAAACAGCTTGCGCAATACCACAATTTGTTGCACGATGTGGTTTTTTACTTTTCTGAACGCATTGCCCTGCTAAAATCTTTAGGCGTGTCGGATATAATTATTGACCCTGGCTTTGGCTTTGCAAAAGACATCAGTCAGAATTTTCATTTACTAAAGCACCTCAGGTTTTTCAGCACATGTGGTTGTCCGGTGCTTGCAGGGCTATCCAGAAAATCCATGATTTACAAAACTCTTGGAATTACATCCGATGAAGCCCTAAATGGCAGCACCGCTTTACATATGCTTGCCCTGATGAATGGCGCAAATATTTTACGCGTACATGATGTGAAAGAAGCAGCAGAAACTGTTAAATTGTACTTGCAGGTAGCAGGTGCGTAATGTAGCTTGCAGAAGATAATGATTTTGCTTTTTAACATAGGATTTTTAGAGGTCAGCTGGGTAGATATCATCGACATTTCCCTGGTCAGTATTCTATTATACCAGGTGTACAAACTGATCAGGGGTAGTATTGCCCTCAAAATTTTCCTTGGGATTCTTGCGCTCTATTTGATTTATCTGATTGTGCGGGCAGCACAGATGGAACTGCTCGGCAGCATACT
>CAZVFM010000230.1:0-4396 GCA_964626095.1 uncultured Roseivirgaceae bacterium
AACATGGAGTATCATTACTGGGGCTGGTAGCATTACGCCAGGATCAGTTACACCAGTGGCAGGTGGATTTAACGTTACGGCAACTTACAATGTCGCTGGCGGTGATATTGCTAATAATGTGGTATTACTACTTACAACAAATGATCCGGATGCGGCAGGACCTTGTCTTGCAGTTTCTGATCAGCTAACCATTGCAGTTAATCGAAGCGCTACAGTAAGTGTGCCCTCAGATAATGTATTATGTGAACCTGCTTCAATTTTACTAACTGGTGATATTGGTGGTAGTGCAACCTCAGGTCTTTGGTCTGTTGTAGCAGGTACTGGTACACTTACAGCCAGCAGTATTACCGGTAATACAATTACTGCTACTTATTTCCCTTCTTCAGCGGATGTGTCAACGGTTGTTACTTTCAGGCTAACTTCAAATGACCCGGATGGTTTTGGTCCGTGCTCAACTGTAGCTGATGATTTTAGTATAACTATTAATCAGGCAGCACAGGTAAATGCAGGACCAGACTTGGCGATCTGTGAAGATATAACTGGAATAATTTTGCAAGGAAGTATTGGAGGTTCGACCACAAGTGTTGAATGGACAGGGGGAACAGGAAGTTATGACAACAATACATCTATTACTCCTTTCTATTCTTACAGTAATCCTTCTGAAGCAGGAACTCAGATTGTATTCACAATAACCGCTTTTGATCCCGATGGTATCGGACCTTGTACTGCTGTTCAGGATCAAATGACATTAACAATCAATAGATTACCTGAAGTCATTTTCTCAGGTTTACCAGCTTCATTGCCTCCATTTCCCCCGGCAGTTGCCGAAAATGCGCTATCAATGGAGCTTGTTGGCAACCGAGCAGGGGGCTTGTTTACCATATCTCCAGGTTTAGGTTTGGGTTCAACATTCATTAATGTAGTTGATAGGGTAGAATTCGATCCAAGTGCAGCAACACTTGGAAGTAATTTTATTACTTACACCTATACGGATGTTAATAGTTGTACAAATTTTAATACTCAAGAAATTATAGTAAATCCTGTTACTGATGTTGATTTTTCAATACAAGGAGCTACGCAAGATGAATTCGGAAATTACATCATATGTGGTAATCAGGGGTTGATTAGGTTAATTGGTAATCCTGCGGCTGTAACTGGAAAATCCCCAATAACAACATTTACAGGATTGACTGCTCAAATCGATGATAAGATTATCCGAGTAGGAAATGAATTTTATATAGATACTGATGACCTGGCCTCTGGAACTTATGAGATTGATTATATCTATCAAAACGAATTTGATGCCATCACATTTAAACGTAGAGGTGTTATAGTCTATGCTTCAGCAATAGCTGCAATACAGGTTGATAATTCTTGTATTAGCGAGGCTATTCGATTTAATGATGCATCTACATTCCCTACATTCCCTCCATCATTGGCGACTGACATTCAATCATGGCAATGGCAATTTGGTGACGGTACATTCAGTAATTTACAAAATCCTGATCATAATTATACTGAAGCATTGGTGTACAATGTGATACTTACAGTATTTACGGATCAAGGGTGCCGAAGCACTGCTACTTTACCTATTCGTGTAGGCGATGTACCTGAAGTTGATTTTGAATGGTCGGGAATTTGTAATACAGATGCGACAAGATTTGAAGACGAATCTGACCCTGGTTCAATAAGTATAATAGAGACTTATAGATGGGAGTTTGGTGATGGCTTTATAGTAGAGGGACCTTCAGATGCAACAATTCCTGCGGGAACAAATGGAGGGAGAACAACAGGAACTTTTAATGATCCGCTTCATCAGTATGACGACTTTGGAAATTATGATGTAAGACTGGCTGTTCTAACAAATGATGGTTGTGACAATTCTTTAATTGAGCGGATCTTTATTTTGCCTTATCCAATTGTTACACCCACCGAAGGTGATGAGTATAACGAAGACTTTGATTTAAATGACGGTGGTTGGAAAGTTGAAGATATTGGCTCTACTATACAAGGAGATACAAGCTGGATTTATGGTATTCCGAACGGCAACAGAATTAACGCTGCCTCCTCTCAAGGTAACGTTTGGTGGACAGGTAGAAATAATGAGTCATATTTCGCGTCTGAACGCTCAGTAGTTAACGGACCTTGCTTCAACTTAAGCCAATTACAAAGACCGATGGTTTCAGTTGATTATTGGGTAGATGCCCAAGATAGATTTGATGGTGCAGTACTTCAGTATTCTATTAATGGTGGAATTAATTGGGTTAATATTGGTAGTACAAACATTCAAGATGGCCTTAACTGGTATAATGGTGCAAACATTGTTAGCCAGCCAGGTACTGCAGTTACGAACCCGTTTGGCTTTGGCTGGACAGGGCGTACTGACGAATGGGTTACAGGTAAGTTCAGTTTAGATCTTATACCTCCTGCACAAAGAGAACAGGTACGTCTTCGTGTTGCTTTTGGTAGTGATCCTAACAATCCACCAGGTGAAACATTTGATGGTTTTGCTTTTGATAATGTATTTGTGGGTGAGAAGAAACGTATGGTGCTTGTTGAACATTTCACTAATCTCAATGATCCAAACAGCCAAGTTGCTGATAGTAGAATTGAGACTTGGAGACAACAAGGCATAGCCAAGCGCGGTATACCCGACTTTAATACAATTCAATATCATTTGGGCGTACCTTTACAAGATGAATTGAATCAGGCCAATCCGGCTGATCCGGCAGCGAGAAGTGTTTTGTATGGAGTTCCTACCAGTCCAAGAAGCTTTGTTGACGGTATTGTTGATCCTCCGAAATTCAATGGAATAATTTTTGATCTTTTTGAAACTGATATCGAGCGTCAGGCTATGATTGATCCTGGTTTTGCTATCGAGGTTACTCCATTGATTGCTCCTGAAGATCAGATTTCTTTGGATATTAGGTTGACTGCATTACAGGATATAAGTAATTCAGTAACTGTTCATGCAGCGCTCATACAAAAGGAGGTTATTGTAAATGGCGAAGTAAACAGGAATGTACTACGTAAATTGTTATTTGGTCCTACTGGAAATGTAATCACTATTGCATGGACACCTGGAGTGGAAAGAATTATTGTTGAAGAGAATATTTCGCACGGCATTATTTCTCAGGATTTCGCTACTCAAGCTGATCTCGATAATCTGGCGGTTGTTGTATTTGTACAGGACAGGCAAACCCGGAGAATCTATCAAAGTATGCAGGTAGATATAACAGGCAAGCGTGAGATACGACCAGTGGGTGTTGAGGAATTAATAAAGATGGAATTAGAAGAGCTTTCTGTTTATCCTAATCCTGCTTCACAGGTTATGAATATTGGGGCGAATACAATGCTTAGCCGACCATACCAATGGACACTGGTTGACCAGCGAGGGGTAGAAGTTAAAAAGGGTGAATTAGATTTAACCGAGAACTTTATCCAACAAATTGATATAGGTGATTTACCGAATGCTATTTATCATTTAGTAATTGGTCACGAAAACAGACCATTGATTTATAGAAAGGTTGCTGTAATGAATAAAGGAGTTAGGTAGCATGCAACCTTAACTCCTCTAAGGCTTTTTTAGTTGTACTGATTATTTGATTGCCTAATCGTATAACCTCATCATGATTTGAATCATTTGATACATATTCTTCGATTTTGATTGCCGAATCCTTTAGATTTTTTATTCCGAGTAATTCAAACGAAGGCTTTAGTCGATGACTAATTGCATGGATTTCTTTAAACTCCTTTTTTTCAACATGTTTTTCTAACTTATCGATTGATTCAGGAACACTTTTTAAGAATGTAGAAATTATATCTTTCATAAAATCTTCATTATCTCCTGATATTTTTTTTAAATAACTTAAATCAATAAGTGGCCCTGAATCAGTCAATTCGTGTAGTTCATTTATGTAGGGCTTTTCTATTTTGCTAAGCAAATTAAAGAGCTGATCTGGGTTAAATGGCTTTGTTATAAACCCATTCATACCTGATTCAATGCTTTTTTCCTGATCGGCTTTGTTGACTGTGGCTGAAAGTGCAATAATTGGAATTGTACTATTTAATGTTCTGATGCTTTTTGATGACTTGAATCCATCCATAACCGGCATCATGATATCCATTAATATGATATCATATCGATGTCCTGATTTTATTTTCTCAAGCGCAATCAGACCATTTTCAGCAGAATCCACAGTACAATTCCATCCATTTAAAATTGTACCGGCATATAATCGATTGATTTCGTTATCTTCAACCAACAACACTGCCATATTATTGAAGGAGGACTTTGTGTTCTGCTGTTGATCGCTAAGATGTGAGTCAACTATGTCTTCCGGTTTACCTATAGGGTAGGGAATTTCAAATTTGAATACACTTCCTTCATTTTCCT
>CAZVFM010000231.1:0-4356 GCA_964626095.1 uncultured Roseivirgaceae bacterium
ACCTTTTTAGGCTTGCCTTTTAATATTGCCAGTTATGCTTTGCTCACACACATGGTAGCTCAGCAATGTGATTTAGCTGTTGGTGATTTTGTCTGGACAGGTGGCGATGTGCATATTTATGCTAACCATATAGATCAGGTTAATTTGCAATTAAGTCGTGAGCCATTCTCTCTTCCGCATTTTAATTTCAGACGAAAGCCGGATTCAATATTTGAATATCAGTTTGAGGATTTTGAAATTTTAAATTACCAAAGTCATCAGGGTATTAAGGCACCTATAGCGGTGTAATCCCCTCGTACCCAATTAGCAGTCTTCTTTAGCATTACAGATATGGAAAAATAGATGTGTCTGATGCGGTTTTCACTTTCATTTGATATAATGATATTACTTTTTACCTTTAAGCTACTACTATACTAATACTGAATATTATTTGAAAAATGAATTATTAATTACAGTTAACCAATGAAGTTTAAACTAACTTTTCTTACTTTCTTTATTTGTGTATCATCTCAAGTTTCTACGGCACAACCGACTGGTTATGGATATGGGAAAAGATTGACCATTGACGCTTCTCAAGTGGTTGGTGGGAGTCCGCTTATTGATTACCCCCTAATGGTACGATTTGATGCAGATAATGAACTGAGAACAGTAGCGAATGGTGGCCATGTAGAAAATATAAATGGTTTTGATATACTTTTTACATCAGATATTGCAGGTACAATTGTATTGAATCATCAAATAGAGTCTTATAATCCAACTACAGGCGGGTATGTTGCCTGGGTTAGGATACCGACTTTAAGTAATAGTATTGATACCGAAATATTTATGTTTTATGGAAATTGTTCCATCAGTATTGATCCTTCAACCACTACAACATGGAATTCAAGTTATAGTGCTGTGTATTTCTTGCATGACGATTTTGTTGATGTTACTGGAAATGGCAATAATGCAACCAATGGAGGAAGTACAAATACTTCTTCTGGCATAATTGGAGATGGACAAAATTTTATAAATACTACACATCCAGGTGATCATATTCAAGTTCCCACCGCTTCAATTTCTGCCGGACAGGGAACTTTATCTATTTGGATAAATGCGGCAAGTTTCTCTACAAACCATCAATACATATTTGGTCATACCACCACACCGCCTTTTGGTAACAGGATACAACTTTATGTTGATGATGCCACAGGCTTGTTAGATCTGGGTATAGGAAATAGTCATACTACTAATATTAACTTTTTTGATTTAAATACTTCTGAATGGTATTACGTAGCCCTTACCTGGAACGGTACCAATTACCTCGTGTATGTGAATGGAACTGTTGCAGCCTCAGGTACCTACGCAGGGCTTGGTGCCTTACATACATTTCTTGATATTGGTAACAATGGAAATGCAGCCAACAGAAACGAACCTTGGATAGGTGACCTGGATCATGCAAGATTATCTGATGAAGTTTTTACAGAGACATGGATTCAAACAGAGTACAACAACCAACGTCAAGGATCAAATTTTTATTCGATAGGAACTGAATTCTCTGCCAATCGTACTTTCTATTCTAGAGCTTCTGGAGACTGGGAATCAAACAATTCATGGTCGTTTACACCAGATGGATCAAGTGGCACCGTGCCCGTGGGGGTGTTTCCTCGAAGAGCTGATAATGTGGTTATTCAAAGTGGCCACACCATTCTTGTAAACAGTGTTACAGACAATGGACCTTGTTCTCAATCTCCAAACGACTTGGGAAGAGCTAATGTAGGTCCTTTTACGGGCTCGGAAGATCAAATGTTTTATCATACTGGGGATATTCTAATTGCTAATGGCGGAACACTCACCGTTACTGAAGAGATCATGCTGGAGGGTTACACCTTAGTGGATAACGGGGGAACTTTTACAATTGCAGAGGATATTATCAATTTAGGGTATTTAGAAGTATTAACAACAGCTACTTTTAGCAATACTGATGACCTAATTTTATCTGGCAATAGCATAACTATAATCAACAATCTGGCTATTGGTGTGGATGACATTTATCTTGACTGGACAGATGCCACACTATGTGGGGAAGGAATAATTAACCTCGGTAATGGAGGTCCGGATCCTGATGTTCAGCTATTTAATGGAAGTACATTGGACCAAATATGCTACACATTTGACATGACTTGTACTTTAAATTGTGATGCATTTCCAATCAATGGAACTGGCAATTTTTCATCAGGTAATTCAGGACCAGGAGGCGTAGGCAGTTTGTCCAGTTCGGGAGATGTGGTGCTTTGGCTAGATGCAAATTCAATCAATCAAGCCACCGGAACAAATCTGTCTATATGGAGTGATCTTTCAGGATATGGAAATGATGCTTCTTCATCAGGGGGTAATGAACCAGTTTTTAATACTGGTCAGCTTAATGGCTTTCCTGCGGTTCAATTTGTTAGCACTAACTCAGACTTTTTGAGAGTAGCCCACGGGGCTTCTCTTAATCTCTCCACTCTAACTATGTTTACGGTAGGAAATCTGGAAGCTTCGTCAACTCCTTATGCTTCTTTCATTTCAAAAATTCAAACAGGGGTAGTTGCTTTTAATGGCTACGGACTTTTTAGAAATGATAATCTACAAGGAGTAACTTTTTCAATTGATGCATTAGGTAACGAGGCTCAGAGTGCAATAACTTATGGAGTAGATGCTATTCACTCCAGCATTTATAGCGACCCGGCTTTAGAACACTTTGTAAATGAAGTTGGGCCAAGTACAGATTCTTATGCAGGCCCAGTTACTAATCATACTACGCCACTTTATATTGGGGCAACGGTAAATGCTGCAGGTACTAACCCCGATCGATTCCTGGCAGGCGACATTTCAGAAATTGTTTTATTCAATGCGGCTTTAAATAATGCCAAACGGATTATTGTCAATAACTACCTCTCAGCTAAATACAACGTAGCTCTTAGCAATAACAATGTTTATACAATGGATAATCCAGCCAATGGTGATTATGATTTTGAAATAGCAGGTATTGGCCAGGCTGCTGACGGGTCAAATCATCGGGATTCAAGGGGTACGGGTATAGTAAGAATGTGGAACCCATCTAACCTTAGTAATAATGAATTCTTGCTTTGGGGCCACGACAGTACACCTCTGGAAAATACCAGTACAATTGTTGGCGTAGATGTAGATGGAGACATAATTGAAGAAAGACTTTCCAGAGTATGGAGAGTAAGTGAAGTAGGAGATGTAGGCACAGTTTCTATTTCATTTAACTTTAGTCAGTTGGGTAACCCGCTGGGCTCAAACCTGCGGTTGTTGATCGACCGAAATGGTAATGGTTTCGCTGATAATGATGTGACTCCCATTGCAGGTAGTGTTTCTAATGGTGTTGCCATTTTTTCGAATGTAAATTTTCAGGATGGTGACCGTTTTACTTTAGGTAATACTGATGCAAGTTCTCCTTTACCAGTAGAATTGATACTGTTTGATGCCATTGCTCAGGGAGCCGAGGTAGTAATTAGATGGGCTACCGCCTCTGAAATAAACAATGACTTCTTTACAGTAGAACGTTCTGTTAGTGCAGAAACTTGGGAGAGTATTAGCTACAAGGAAGGGGCTGGTAATAGCAGTAGTCGAATTGATTATCAGGAGATTGATAAATTTCCATACCCCGGTGTTTCGTATTACAGAATAAAACAAACAGATTTTGATGGTACCATCTCATATTCAGATGTAAAAAGAGTGGAACTTGATGAAATTTTCCTATTTAAAGTTTTTCCAAATCCCACCGAAGGTGTATTTCAATTTTCATCAGGACTTAACCTGGATGGAGCAGAGATTTTGGTATATAATCTATTAGGTCAGAGATTACCGGCTCAAATTGAAAGTGAACGCAACAATGCACATATTGAATTGGTGGATGTTCCGGATGGTATTTACCTACTGAAAATCAAACGTGGCTATTGGCAGCATTCGCTTAGAATATGGGTTCGAAAATGATATAATTTATTCTATTGACTGTTGATTTAAGATAGTCAGTCATGTGCTAAGCAATACTATTCGGTAAATTATTGCCGATGTATTTAAAAGATAATTTTTGTTCGATTTCGCCAGTTTGGGAATTCATTACATGATAATTCGAACAATAAGAAATAAGTTTTTTACAATCAATTTACTGTCCTGATTTAAGCATTTTCAACACTTCGGGATTTGTTACAGAAATGATGAGGATTACTGCAACACCAAGAATTACAATCGATAAAATAAAGAAGGTTGTACCTATGAAGTAAACAAATAATCCTTTAACAAAACTCTTCCATTTTGCTTGATAACTAATAAAGTTAGAATACGCATACCCAAAGAAAATCAATGACA
>CAZVFM010000232.1:0-4330 GCA_964626095.1 uncultured Roseivirgaceae bacterium
GCGACTGGGCCAGTTTGATTTTTGGATTTTGTGAACTGGTGATGAGCGGGTGCATGTACTAAAATCAAAGCGATGATCTTATTGTTATAGGTATGGTTTCACTACCAACAATATTGGCGCCATCTAAGGTGATTTGAATATCCAGTGCGCCAGAAACAACATTGTCAAAAGATCTTGCAAGTGTAAAGTACATTCCTTGTATAATGATTTGTTTATTAGTCTCTTCCAGGTATTGTATAACAGGCAAATTTGTTCCCAGAAAGAAATCGTATATCATAAAATGTTCAGATAAATCTTCACCAGCTGAATGTACTTCACCATCAACGGAAATTGGATTATTAAAAAATATTTTAATATCTGTTACTTGTTGTGTAGGCAAGGATACCCCCGGATCACAAGCATATGCTGTTGGAAGTAATGTGCCTTTAGCTTGTTTGGATTCGGATAATAGTTGAATGTTAGGGAGTATAAACACTACCAGAGAATCCCATCTTACGTCATCTCCTAATGCCAACGGTTCGCTAAAAAAACCAATATTATCTTTTTCAGTAATTCTATGAGCTACAGAAGACGCGCTATCTACCCTATAATCCTGTGCTTCTCTGCAAGGTGTGCAACCACTAATCAATACCTGACCAACCGGCAAGGCCATTACTATTAACAGACTCACTACAATTTTCAACTTCATTGCTATTCCGTTTTTGTTTTTGCAAATATACAAAATGAAATACCGCATTTGATATTGTTTTTTATTTAAGGAGATTGCGGATATTTCGTTGGTTAATATGGAATTACTGCACCCATCCAGTTGGAGTTCGTATGAATTGATAGATTCAGGAGATTTTGAAAAACTTGAGCGTTTTGGCGAATTTGTTTTGATCAGGCCAGAACCACAGGCTATTTGGTCGCGAAACTTGAGCGATAAGGAATGGAGGAATATGGCTCATGCACGTTTTGATCGGGAGCAAAAAGATAAATTCAGATTTAGCGATGAAGTAAAAGGTGGCTGGAAAAAGTGGAAACCGATGCCAGAGAGTTGGCAGATCAATTATACCTATAATGATTTAAAATTGACCTTACGATTAGCACTTACCAGCTTTGGTCATGTAGGTGTTTTCCCTGAGCAAGGCAGCAACTGGAATTTTATTTATGATCATTTAAAATCTTACGATAAAAACTCGAGGGTACTAAATCTGTTTGCGTATACCGGTGCAGCTTCTGTAGTGGCTAAGCATGCAGGAGCAGATGTTATTCATTGTGATGCTTCACGGCCGGGGATTAACTGGGCCAATCAAAACATGCAATTGAATAATTTGACGGATATACGCTGGGTACATGAAGATGCCTTCAAATTTGTAAAACGAGAACTTAAACGAGGGAATAAATACAATGGTATTATAATGGACCCCCCACCTTATGGTCGCGGACCGGAGGGAGAGAAGTGGGTGCTTCAGGAGAAGTTGAATGATTTGGTTAGTATGTGCAGTGAGTTACTCGAGAATAAGAAATCCTTCTTTGTCCTTAATATGTATGCGGTGGGTTTATCTGCGCTGGTTGGAAATAATATCGTAAAACAACATTTCTCAAAGGCTGAAACTGAATTTGGTGAATTCTTCCTTAAGGCCACTAAAGGTCATAATTTACCTATGGGTACTTTTGTACGATTCGCTTTTTAATCGTTCATTTTCTATTTACAAACCATATTTATTTTAGGATTATTTTTGTTCTATCTTTGCCGCCTGATTTACAAAAAATATGCAGAAAATCCGAAATATCGCCATTATTGCGCACGTTGACCACGGAAAAACAACCTTGGTTGACAAGTTATTAATGGCCGGAAAGCTGTTCAAAGACCACGAAAGGCCAGGGGAATTGATTATGGACAGCAATGAGTTGGAACGCGAGCGAGGGATTACCATCCTTGCAAAAAACGTTTCAGTACACTATAAAGATTATAAAATCAATATTATAGATACACCGGGCCACAGCGACTTTGGAGGTGAAGTGGAACGCGTATTAAATATGGCCGATGGCGCCTTGTTGCTTGTAGATGCTTTTGAGGGCCCCATGCCCCAGACCCGGTTTGTATTACAAAAAGCCCTTCAGTTAGGTTTAAAACCTATTGTTGTAATTAATAAGGTCGATAAGAAAAATTGTACTCCCGATGAAGTACATGAATCTGTATTTGATTTAATGTATAGCCTCGATGCCACCGAAGAACAATTAGATTTTCCAACCCTTTATGGTTCAGCTAAAGAGGGTTGGATGAGTTTGGACTGGAGGAAACCAACTGAAAACATTACGCCATTATTAGATGCCATCGTTGAGCATATACCACCACCAACAACTGATGAAGGAACCTTACAAATGTTGATCACTTCATTGGAGTATTCCTCTTTTATTGGTCGAATAGCTATTGGTCGCGTGCAAAGAGGCTCACTAAAGCCAGGTAAGCAAGTGGCAATGGTTAAACGAGATGGAGGTATAGTGAAAAGCAAGATTAAAGAGGTATATCTTTTTGAGGGTTTTGACAAGGTAAAGGTAGATGAAGTTACAGCGGGTGAAATTTGCGCTTTGGTTGGACTTGAAGGTTTTGAAATTGGAGATACAGTTACCGATCCTGAAAAGCCAGAAGCATTAAAATCCATTACCATTGATGAGCCTACCATGAGTATGCTCTTCACTATTAATGATTCGCCCTTTTTTGGTAAAGAAGGCAAATTTGTTACCTCGCGCCATATCAAAGATCGACTGGAGAAAGAATTGGAAAAAAACCTGGCATTGCGCCTGAAAGATACCGGCTCTGCCGATAGTTTTATGGTTTTCGGAAGAGGGGTGTTGCACCTTTCTGTTCTTATTGAAACCATGCGAAGAGAAGGATATGAACTGCAGATTGGTCAGCCTCAGGTGATTTTCAAAGAAATTAACGGAATGAAATGTGAGCCAGTGGAAGAACTTACTATCGATCTTCCTGAAAATGTTGCAGGTAAAGCCATTGAAAGTGTAACGCAGCGTAAAGGTGAGATGACTAATATGGAGCCCAAGGCCGATCGGATGATACTTAAGTTCATTATACCTTCTCGTGGTATTATTGGATTGAGAAATTACCTGATGAACGCAACAGCAGGTGAAGCAGTGATGACACACAGGTTTCTTGAGTACCAGCCTTATAAAGGAGAAATTCCCGGAAGGATTAATGGCTCATTGATCAGTATGGAGCAAGGAGAAGCCATTGCGTATAGTTTGAACAATTTGCAAGACAGGGGTAAGTTCTTCGTTGAACCTGGTGCGGCAATCTATGAAGGACAGGTAGTTGGCGAACACATTCGTCCCGGTGACCTTGTGGTGAACCTTACCAAAACCAAAAAGCTTTCTAATGTGCGAGCTTCAGGTTCAGATGAGAAGATGAGAATTTCGCCAGCTATAAAATTCACACTTGAAGAAGCGCTTGAGTACATTCAAGGAGATGAGTATGTGGAGGTAACTCCAAAATCAATTCGTTTGAGAAAAGTTTACCTTAAAGAACACGAGAGAAAAAGAGATAAGAACAAGGCACTTGCTTAATGAAGCGAATAGTTTTTTTCATTTTACCTATGATGCTTGCTCCCTTATTCGTTGAGGCGCAAAGCACTCCTAAATGGAAAAAATGGGAAGTATTAGGTGATACGGCTTTTTCAAAGGAAGACTACAAGTCTGCAATTAAACATTACAGCAAGGCCATTAAAGTTTCTAAACTTGCTACACGCGAGGATTACCAATTGCTTTATAAACGAGCGCTTGCCAATCTAAACTTCGGTTTTCCGGATAAGTCAGTAACAGATATTGATTTGTTTTTGGAACAGTATCCTTTGGCTTACCAGGGCTTTATTTTCAAAGCTTATTTACATGCTACACTCGATCAACCTGATGAAGCGTTGCTTGCGCTCACAAAGGCATTGGCGATTAATCCTGAAAATCCTGATGTAATTAAATGGAGGGCAGAAATCTTATTAGATATTGACAGATCTTCAGAAGCAATATCAGAGTTATTGGGCTTACCGAAGCAATATCGTGATCCGCAAACGGAAGTCATGCTGGGAATGGCATACTATCAAATGGAAAAAAATGACAGTGCCTTCTATTATCTAAATCAGGCATTGCGTATGGATCCTTTTTATTACCCGGCCCTAAGGTACTCGGCCAGTCTTCATCTGGAAGAATCTGAATTTGACCTGGCATTAGCATATATTAATCGTGCATTGGTAGTTGATAGCACTGACCCATTTGTGTACTTTTTAAAAGGAGCTATTCTGGCCGAACAGGATGATCTTGATGAGGCATGCCGATGCCT
>CAZVFM010000233.1:0-4279 GCA_964626095.1 uncultured Roseivirgaceae bacterium
CTGCCGCCTTAACAATGCCTTTAATTTCATCAGCATAGGTTTTGCTTTCGGCAGCTTTCTTTAAATCTATCAAACGACTTTCCCAACTCGGAATCTGCACACCTACAAAACCCAAAGATGCTGCCCAGGCACAAATGTCTTTTAGGTTATTGAAAGGAGTTTTATCCCCCATGAATTGGGCTAAGAATATTGCAGGACCTTTGATGTTCTTCATTTTGTAAAATATTTCAATGAGAAATTAACATTAACACATCAGCACCTAAACACATCAACACTTTTTAGACTTTAAATTTAGTCCATTTCGTTTTCGACTTAGCCGACTTCACCACTGTTTCTACAAAAGCCATTCCTCTTACACCATCATCCACATCAGGAAAATCAAATTTCACCGGGTCAATTTTCTTTCCGGGTTTCCAGGCACGTACAGCATTCGCAAAGTTCTTGTATAAATTCGCAAAAGCTTCCAGGTAACCTTCCGGGTGACCAGAAGGCGTACGAGAATTATCTTTAGCAGCCTGAGATAAATAACCGGTTCCCGCACGATATACTTGCAGCGGCTCATCAATCATTCTCACATTTAAAGAATTTGGTTCTTCTTGTCGCCACTCCAATCCGCCCTTCTCTCCATACACTTTAATATTCAGGTTGTTCTCAACACCGGACGCTACCTGAGTAGCTACCAATACACCACTTGCTCCTTTTTCAAAACGTAAAAGCATGGCGCTATCATCATCGAGCAATCTTCCCTTCACAACCGTGTTCAACTCAGCGCATATTTCAGAAATGCCATCATCAATAATATATTCTGCCAGATTAGCTGCATGCGTACCAATATCACCAATTGCTCCGCCTATACCAGAACGTTTTGGATCGGTTCTCCAGGATGCCTGCTTTTGTCCGCTTTGTTCAAGGTTGGTAGCCAGCCAGCCTTGTGGGTATTCAACGTACACTTTACGGATTTTACCAAGTTTACCTAACTTTATTAAGTTCCTTGCTTCTTTCACCATGGGGTAACCTGTATAAGTATGTGTAAGCGCAAGCACTAATCCACTTTTGTGTACAAGCTTTTGTAAACTCTTGGCTTCAGCTACAGAAAAAGCGAGCGGCTTATCAATGATCACATGAAAACCATTTTCGAGTGCCATTTTTGCCGGAGCAAAATGCATATGATTGGGTGTAACAATTGATACGAAGTCCATGCGTTCATCTTCAGGCAATTGCTTTTCCTTCTTTATCATCTCTTCAAAACTTCCATACACGCGACTAGAATCAAGAAATAAAGCCTCACCGGTTTGTTTAGACTTTTGCGGATTACTACTGAAGGCTCCGCAAACCAATTCAATTTGTCCGTCTAAAGCTGCAGCTTTTCGATGCACACCTCCAATAAAAGCATCAAGGCTGCCCCCAATCATGCCCATTCTTAGTTTTCTGTTCTTTTTGTTCATTACTAAAGGATTTTCTTTCAAAACACAATCAGCAATTTATTCAAAAGATTGAAAGGAACGAATTTGAGTTTTCCGGAAACGGTTGCATTTTACACGAGCACTTGTACAAACGATAATTTAGTGCAATTTTTAGTCTTTCAACCTAAATTGATATGACCACACCGCACCCCAACCTTACCCTACGACTTAGTTTAATGATGTTTTTCCAGTTCTTTATCTGGGGAGCATGGTACACTTCCATCGCCACTTACATGACAGAGTTAGGCATGGGAAGTTTAACCCATTGGCCATATACGGTAAATCCCATCGCTGCTATTGTTGCGCCTTTCTTTCTGGGGATGATTGCAGACAGGTATTTTGCCACAGAAAAAGTGCTGGGTGTGTTGCACGTTTTGGGCGGTATCATTCTTTTTATAACGCCTATGACTACAGGATCTCCTACCGTTTTTATTGTAATGCTTCTTGCTTACAACCTTTGTTATATGCCCACCCTTGGATTATCTAATACGCTTGCCTTTCATAACATCACCGATCAGGAAAAGCAATTTCCAGTAATCAGGGTATTCGGAACCATTGGCTGGATTGTAGCCGGCTTAGCCATAAGTTATGTTATAGGTAGTTTCATCAATGGTATAGCTGAAAAAACCGCATGGCCATTGTATACAGCTGCAGCTGCATCAGTGATTCTTGGTTTGTATAGCTTCACCTTACCGCATACCCCACCCAAAGCAAGCGGTGAAAAAGTATCATTAAGAAGTATTGTAGGCATAGATGCCTTCAAAGCATTAGGAAGCAAATCCTTCTATGTATTTATTTTCTGTGCATTTCTTATTTGTATTCCATTGGCAGCTTACTACAACTTCACTCAGCTCTTCTTAAGTGCAAGTGGCTTCAGCAATATTGCCGGCACTCAAACCATCGGACAAATGTCTGAGGTGGTCTTTATGTTGCTCATGCCTTTCTTCTTTGTAAGATTAGGTATAAAAAAGATGTTATTGTTCGGCATGTTTGCCTGGGTCCTACGCTATGTGCTTTTTGCCTTAGGAGCACCAGATGCGGTAACCTGGATGATAATTATGGGTATTGCCTTACATGGTATTTGCTATGATTTCTTCTTTGTTGCCGGATCAATTTATGTAGATAAAAAATCAAACGAACGTATTCGCGGACAAGCGCAAGGATTCTTTGTGTTAGTTACCTATGGTTTAGGAATGTTGATTGGTGCGCAAATAGCCGGAGCTGTTTACAATGGTTTTCTGGGCGATCAAACTGCTTTGACAGCAATGCAATGGCAAGAATTCTGGTGGTTACCCGCTGGCTTTGCCTTAGTGGTGATGATTATTTTTGGAATTTTCTTTAAAGATAAGGTGGACACAACTAAAGTTTAGATAAACATGAATTATTTGTCTGCAAGTAATATAGATATAGATCAAGCATTATAACTAACAACTAAAATAAACTTACCATGAAAAAGATAATCAACACTCGAGCTGTATCGGTGCTGCTTTGCTCCGCTTTACTTGTAATCCTGACTGCCTGTCCCTATTCCTCAACTGTTCCTTTAGAAAATCCCTCAGTAAAAGTTTCTGACAAAATGCTGGGCAAGTGGGTTGAGGAATCCGAATTCAATGATAACCCCGATTATTTTGTCTTCCTGAAAAATGACGATAACCGTTATACGCTTGAAGAATATTCGTATGAAGAAGAAGGGGAAGAAGGAGAAGAAGTAAAAGGTTACAAAAAGAACAACGAGTACGTTGGTCATTTTACAAAATTAGGCGACAAAGATTTTTTCAACCTATTTAAAAGTGACGAGGACAAGTACTATTTCTATTGGTTAGAATTCCCATCGGATAAACAATTTATAATGCATGAAGTTACGGATAACATCACAGAGGAATTTACTTCAAGCGCTGAATTAAAAGCCTTTTTTAATAAACATAAAGACCTCAGCTTCTTCTATAATAAAGACGCCAAAAAATACAACAAGTAAAATCAGTCTACCAACGAGAACGATATGTAGGTACCAAACCCTGGTCGAACTAAAATAATCATGCGCAGGTTTGCAAATAATACCTCTCAGCCTATATTTGCACCACTTTTGAGCATGGTCCGTTCGTCTAGGGGTTAGGACACCAGATTTTCATTCTGGTAACACGGGTTCGATTCCCGTACGGACTACTTAAAACCGACTTAATCAATTCCATTGGGTCGGTTTTTTATTTACCTCATTTACAGTTGTTTATAGGGAAATACCAAGACAATAATTTAAGTATTCAATTTTAGAAAAATCACTGCCTGAACAACTATAGGCAATATTTTTTCATTGGAATTTTCAATTTTTGGTGACAATTACAGATGTAAAGGAATGTACAATGCCAATTGGTCTGATATTTGAATTAAGATGAACTAACAGACCAAAGGTTTATTAACTAGAGGCTTTAATCATGATGTACAAAATACGAAGAAGCGGCAATCAACTTTCTACTAAGTTCATTTTAATGGCTTTACTGCTCTTTTTGTTATTCGTGCGATTATTTACACCGCTCTCGGGAAAACAAGAGTCAAATGATCTGAGTAGTAATTACCATAAGATGCCCGTGCAGATTACCGGGGATAAAAATTACTGATTGGCCAGCCATTTATCGCCTGGCCCAGTATCCACGGTACTCAAATGAGAAGCTTCTTCCAATTTTTGTATTGCACTAAGTTTACCCTTCTGAGCCAAAACACGTTGAGGAGCAAGTTCCAGGGCTTTGTTAAACATAGCCAACGCATCGTTGTAGCGGCTATTTGCCAGTAAGAACTCTCCATACAACTCGTGCGATGGTTTA
>CAZVFM010000234.1:0-4279 GCA_964626095.1 uncultured Roseivirgaceae bacterium
CATGCACTAATTTTTTTATCAATGGATACTTCTTGGCTACTCAACGGACAGGATCAGATAAGTCACTTCATTCCAAACTATACTCTCTCCCATTTTCTTGCCTAATAATAATTGTGCAATTGGTGAATAAGCCGAAACAACAAAATAATTTTTTTCTTCGAAACGCACCTGACCTATACTGATTGTAATATAAAAAATACCATTTGTAGTATAGACCAGGGAACCGGGAATAACCTTATCGGTTACTTTTATATCTGACAGCCCTAAAATATCTTGAAGTAGTTTTTCTGCAGTCGCTAATTGTTGAACATTTCTTTCTACTTCCATTTGGGCCATTGCGCGCGCAGTTTCGTACTTGTCGCCTACCGAACTTTTGGTTTCTTCATTTGCTGATGACTGAATTTTTTGTATCTCTTCTTTAAGTCTCGCTATTCGCTCTTCCGCATATTGCAGACAATAATCATAAAGATTTTGCTTTGTACTCATTAATAAAATTTACAGAATTATTTTATCCAAATCAGTTTGGCTTGATGGCATTCGGAAGTACCACCGTAAAACTACTTCCTTTATTAATTACTGATGAAACCTGGATGCGACCACCCAGTTTCTCTACCATTTCTTTACACATGTAAAGGCCCAGGCCTGAACCTGTAGAACGTTCAGAATTCCTAACAAACATTTCGAAAATTCTTTCAAGCTGATTTTCTTCAATGCCTTCCCCATTATCAGAAATGGTTAAGGTCACTTCTTTGCTTGTTGAAATAAATTCAATAGTTATACTTGGATTTACTTCATCCTTGCGCTGGTATTTAACCGCATTGGTAATCAGGTTATTGATGACGGCCGTGACACGAAGTTTATCTGAATAAAAATCAAACTTATTATCCACCTTAACATCAAAAAGTACGTGATTCGCCTCGGCCATGTATTTGATATTTTCAATATGATTATTAATAATGCTTTCAATGTCTATTTTCTCAATGTACGGTTCAACTCTGGAGTTTTTTGAGTAATCTAAAATATTGTTGATGGTTTTATCAAGCCTGTTGACGGCAGACTTCATCATGTAAAAGAGACTTTTAAGCTCATTGTCATCTGGGTATATTTTTTCACTGAGGTTGACCAAACCTAATACCGACATCAGCGGTGCGCGTAAATCATGCGAAGTGCTGTACACAAAACGATCAAGTTCGGCATTGGTCTTTTGTAGCTCAATGTTCTTTTTTAGTAACTCCTCTTCGGCACGTTTCCGTTCAGTTATATCCTGTATGTAACCGTGCCAAAGTACGCTACCATCTTCCAAACGTTCCGGCTTGGCTATGCCTGAGCGCCAACCCATTCCTTTTTCCGGAAGCACTACGCGGTATTCACATTGCCAGTTCTCTAAGGATTCTGCTGATTGTTTAATACTTTGCATTACGCGTTCCAGATCATCAGGATGCAGAATATGCAACGATGAGCTGACATCATTGTATGCTTGCTCAGGGCTTAATTCGTAAATTTCGTTTATACCAACACTTGTATATGGAAAAACCATGCGCCCATCAGGAAAAAGTTGAAACTGGTAGATCATACCGGGAATTTGATTGGCCAGTTTGTTCAACAAGCCATGTTGATGTTTCAACTCAAGTTCGTATCGTTTGGCCTGGCTGATATCAGAAATACTGCCTACCATGCGTACCGGGTTTCCATCATTGTCCCATTCAATCACCTTACCCTGGTTTCTTAACCAAATGATAATGCCATCTTTCCTGATTACCCTGTGTTCAACGTGATAAGGTGAACCTGTTTGCATGGCGAGCTCAAGGGCTTTCTTCCAGTTGTCAAAATCATCAGAATAAACAAGCGATTCAAAATCATTATGTTGGTGTTCACGCAATTCCACATCAAAACCAAGCAACTCATTCCATCTTTTATTATGCCATACCCTGTAGGAATTTATGTTCCAATCCCAAACACCTTCTCCGGTAATGGAAAGCACGCTGCTTAATCGAATTTCACTTTCTTTCAATTTTTGCTCAGCGTTCTTTCTTTCAGTGATGTCGCGAGAGCTCGCTAGTACATAACCTTTGTTTCCAATTACCAAATATCTCACGGTAATTTCAGCAGGAAAACGTGCACCGGTTTGTTGGTTTACATTTAGTCCTTCTAATACAATAAAGTCTTTTTGCTTTAGCTCTTCAACATGCTTATCCCATTCGGTCTTTGCTTCAAATAAGCGCTCAAAATCTTGTACAAAATAATCGGAAGCCTTATCACGTGGTATACCCAGACGGTTGGAAGCAGTTTCGTTAATAAAGACCAATCGACCCTCCTCATCAGACACTTGTATCGCATCGGTAGATAAATCAATGAATTTTTCTAATAGAGAAAGTCTTGTAATAGTCTGCTCTACTTCAATTGAAATTGTCTTATCCTTCTCAAGCCCCATATAAAATCCAATAGCTTTCGAAAGTACTAAATTAATCTTTGGTAATTATGGCATTGGGCTAAAAAGTGGGAAGGAATGAACAAACAATTTAATTAGAGTATTGCGTCAAACTTGTTTTATGCGATCAACGTCCAAAAAGAATGAACGATGACCAGTAGTAAGGATCTCCCTTGCCGGCAATTACCATCTCCTGTTTGGCTCTACGTATAGCCGGTCCATATCCTGCCCCCTGTGAATTAAGAAAGTCGGCATAAAATTTTAACATGAGCATTGACGTTTCTTCATCAGACACTTTCCATAAAGAAGACAAAACATTCTGGGCGCCCGCAAGAAAGAAGTTCCTGGTGAGACTAAGCGAACCTTCGCCTACAACCACTTTACCCACACCCGTTTCACATGCCGACAAGGTTAGCAGATTCACAGGAAGATTCATTAAAGCTATTTCAAATGCAAACAAAATCCCACCTGTATTGTCTTCTTCAAGTATCTCCGAAAAAAGTATACCACTCTCTGAAGGTTTGTAAGAATTCGCAAAGCCATGTGTAGCCAGGTGAAGTATGGAAGATGAACTCAATTGTTGGTTTTTAAACGCTTGTTCGCTGGCCTCCTCTTTTACAAAAGTGTTTACTGATTTACCCTTTGTTGAAAAACTAATAGTATTGCAATGCACCGTAACCCTTTGTTCCGATTTTTGCTGCAAGTTCAGGATTGTCTTCAACCAAGGGAGTCATTTTCTTCTTATAGCCTAATACAATTTCTGATTGCTGAAGACGCTCCTCTCCCTTTACAAGGGCCCCACCGGTAATTATTAATGGATTTTTTCCTTTAGAATCAGAATTAACGGTGGTGTAAACTTCTATGGCTCCCTGCCTTTCAAGCACCACCCACATTGGGCCGAGTGCGGTTTGACGAAATACCCAGGTTCTCCCATCAATGCGAAATGCTTCAATGTCCAATTTTGACATTGCTCCATTGGCAGTATTTAAAGGTGCAGAAGGAGATTTCAAAAAATCAGGATGATCATAAGTAATACCAATGGTGACCACACGACCGTCTTTGGTTAAAATCATTCCTGAAAGTTCCTTTCCGAAATTGGCGCTATTAAAATACTCATCCTGCGCATATGCCGAGAAAAGTATCAGGGAAATAATGGAAATACTGATAAGTTTTTTCATAGGATTTTGAGGTTTTGAGGTAATTTGTAGCCTATGCCTGACCTTTTCAAGCATGACTTTGCCTGGCCAGGTAAATTTCTTGTGAATGGGTGGATTTATTTTATAAAGAAATAAGGAGATTAAAAAAGTGGCTACTCCTGCAATGTATAATCGCTCCGGCTAATCATCCGGCAGACCTTAAGGATAAGTAAAATTATTTGAGGTGTGATAAGTCTTTTATAGAAACCGTAAACGACCAAATGAATGCTCATTAACACAAAATAAAAATTTGCGCCTTCATTACCCCATAAGCTCGGCTTTGTAGCCCAGCTTATCTAAAGCTGAAATAATGTCCGTTGCCTGTACTGTTGCATTAACTGTAAGTATTTTATCAGGTACTTGAACATCTACCTGCCATTTATTCTCGCCAACTTGTTCATTCATTTTTGGAGTTACTGCGGCAATGCAACCAGCGCATTTGATATTGGTTTTGAATTTCAGCATTATCGTTTTATAAATTAGATAGGTATAAGATTAATTAAACTTAGTGAACTCTATGCAAATCTTAAATTTTTACATACTTCAATCTCAAACTATTACTTACCACACTCACCGAACTCAGGGCCATGGCAGCACCGGCTATCATAGGATCTAATAAAAATCCATTGAGCGGATATAGCACACCGGCTGCAAT
>CAZVFM010000235.1:0-4265 GCA_964626095.1 uncultured Roseivirgaceae bacterium
CCATGTAATGTTTTGTTAATTAATATTTTAAGCCTACTTTCATAAATAGTTATTTTTTGCAGACTTTATTTGCGGTCTGAATGGCGATTTTTTAAACTTAAATGCGTCTCCTGTTATGAAGAAAATCACCCTAATTTTTTGTTTACTGTGCATGTGTGTTTCATTGAGTAAAGCTCAGCTTGAGACTAAACCCACAAATTATGTGGTGGTCGGTGCTTTTTCGGTGGAGAAGAATGCCTGGAAGCTTCAGAAAGAAATAAAGAAGAATAATCTTGAGGGTACTGTTGAAATGAATACCTCAAGAGGACTTTATTATGTGCATGTACTAAAAACTGATGATAGAAAAACGGCATTTAGTCTGGCGAAGGAACTTCAGGCTGATGATAGTTTTAATGATGCGTGGGTATTCCGGGGAATTCTTGGGGCAATAGATACAGAAAAGACACCTGAACAGGGGGATTACACAGCTTTAACTGAAGAAAAGATTGACGATTTGGATAATAGACCTGTAGAACTGGTAATTATTGAAGATACAAAAATCGCAGAGGATGAAACAACTGCAAATGAAGTTAAAAAGGAGGTGCCAAAAGGAGTTCCTGGCTTTATTTCGGCTATAAATTCAACCAATGGAAAGGTGGTTGTTGGTGAGATTACAGTAATTGACCTTGACAGAACAAGAAAAATGGGAGAGGTAAAAACAAATGAAATTGTTTACCTGGAATCGCCCAACAACAAATCCGGAAAATTATTGTTGGTTTCAGAAATTTTTGGTTACAGAAAGGAACAGAAGGAGTTTGATACCAACAACCCGCTTTCAGGAGAAGGAATTACTAAAGATGAATCTGGTACTTACCAAATACCAATTGAATTGGTGCGATATAAGAAAGGAGATAAGGGAATAATGTATAACGTTTATTTTTTTAATGATGCTGCAATTATGCTTCCAGAGTCGCGATTTGAAATGAACAGCCTGCTAGGCTTGATGAATGAAAATCCTAATTACTCCATAAAAATTCACGGACACACGAACAGTAAGGCCGCGGGTAAAATTATTAGCAGGGGAAAGAGCAGGGAGTTTTTTGCTTTAAATGACGACAATGTTGAAGGTTTCGGCTCATCAAAGGAATTATCAAAAGATAGGGCCCAAGTCATTAAAGACTATTTGATAGATAACGGAGTTGATGAAAAGCGAATGCAAGTGAAGCCATGGGGGGGCAAACGGATGATTTACGACAAGCACAGTCCCAATGCAAAGGCAAATGCGCGCGTTGAGATTGAGATTGTAAAGGAATAATTGAGTGTTAAATCTAAGCTCCTTACTAGTTTGAAATAGATTTCAGAATATCATGTTGTGTGATGATGTGTACTTTTTGTTCATCATCGCGCACAAGCACTGCTTTGGTTTCTTTATTCAGCATAGAAGTAAGTACATCCAAAGTACTATCAAGCGCAACGAAGGGCATGGCTTTGTCCATAATAGCTGAAACACTTTTGTGTTTTAGGTCAGGATCTGCCAATATTTTTTCAAGTAATCCCGATGAGCTGATGCTGCCCACAAAATGTCCGTTATCAGTAACGGGTATCTGATCTATACCTTCTTTATTCATTATGCGTATAGCATTTTCAACGCTGGCATCTTTGGCAACAGTGTGCAAGGTTTCTGCTCCATTTCTACTCTTAATGATTTCACGTGCAGAACTGAATTCACCTTGTTCCATAAATCCATGGTCTTTCATCCATTGATCGTTGTAAATCTTATTAAGGTATCTGGTGCCATGATCGGGCAGGATGATAACCATTACATCATCTTGCTTCAGATTTTCTTTGGCATATTCTAAGGCACCATGTACAGCAGAGCCGCATGACCAGCCCACAAACATTCCTTCTTCTTTGGCCAATCTGCGAGTCATAATGGCCGCATCTTTATCAGTAACTTTAATGAAATGATCGATGAGGTCAAAGTTTACATTTTTAGGAAGAATATCTTCGCCTATGCCTTCTGTGAGATAAGGGTAAACCTCATTCTCATCAAACACTCCGGTTTCTTTGTATTTTTTAAAAACTGAACCATATGTATCAATACCTACGGTTATTAGTTTACTGTTTTGTTCTTTCAAATAGCGTGCAACTCCACACATGGAGCCACCTGTGCCAACACCTGCAGCGTAATGGGTTATTTTTCTATCACTTTGTTCCCATATTTCAGGTCCGGTTGTTTCGTAATGCGCTTCGGTGTTGGAAAGGTTATCGTATTGATTGGGGTAAAATGAATTTGGTATTTCCTTATTTAATTTTTTTGCCACTGAGTAATAAGAACGAGGGTCGGTCGGTTCAACGTTTGTTGGACAAACCACTACTTCTGCGCCTACTGCTTTTAGTATGTTGATTTTTTCTTGCGATTGTTTATCGGCCATCGTAAAAATGCACTTATAACCTCGGGCAATAGCAACCAAAGCAAGTCCCATCCCGGTATTGCCGGAGGTGCCCTCTATAATTGTGCCCCCGGGTTTAAGTATTCCTGCCCTTTCAGCATCGTCAATCATTTTGAGGGCCATCCTGTCTTTCATGGAATTGCCCGGGTTAAAGTATTCTACTTTAGCAAGTACGGTACCTTTTACTCCTTTGGTAACCCGGTTTAGCTTAACCATGGGTGTATTGCCAATGGTTTCAATGATTGAATTATAGTATTTAGACATGATGGACGATTATTTCAGGTACAAATTTATAAAATTCGGCAGGGCAATTATCAATAATTATATAAAGTGTTTCAGGCAACTGCTCCGGCAAGCAGGTAAAGCACTGCCATTCGTATGGCTACTCCATTTTCTACCTGGTCTAGTATGATGGCGTGATCGGAATCTGCCACATCACTGCTCAATTCAACACCTCGGTTAATTGGCCCAGGGTGCATAATGGTAATGCGTTTGTTAAGTGAATCAAGCAGTCTTTTGTTAACTCCATAGTAAATTGAATATTCTCTTAATGAAGGGAAGTATTTAATTTGTTGTCGCTCCAGTTGTATCCTAAGAATATTGGCAACATCGCACCATTCCAATGCTTCACGAATATTGTATGACACTTTTACTTTTAATGAGGAGATGAACTTTGGCAAGAGGGTGGAGGGTCCGCAAACCATCACTTCTGCACCAAGTTTTTGCAATGCGAATATATTAGAAAGGGCAACGCGTGAGTGAAGAATATCGCCAACTATGGCTACTTTCTTTCCGGCCACATCACCCAGTTTCTCTCTGATGGAATAGGTATCTAAAAGGGCTTGTGTAGGATGTTCATGTGTACCATCGCCTGCATTTACAATATTGGCCTTGATATGTCTTGAAAGAAAATGCGGTGCCCCCGGACTGGAATGGCGCATCACCACCATATCCACTTTCATAGCCAGAATGTTATTGATTGTGTCCAACAGTGTTTCACCTTTTTTTACTGAGCTGTTGGATGAAGAGAAGTTCACTACATCGGCCGAAAGTCTTTTTTCTGCCAGTTCAAATGAAAGCCGGGTACGTGTAGAATTTTCAAAGAACACATTGGCAATGGTGATGTCTCTAAGCGAAGGTACTTTTTTGATTGGCCTGTTAATGACTTCTTTGAAATTATCAGCTGTTTCAAAGATTAACTCAATGTCTTTTGAAGCAATATTTTTTATACCCAGCAGATGGTTCTGACTCAGTTTAGACATTTTATTGATCTTTATTTATCAGCCAAATTTTGTTTTGTTTGTGTCCTTGTGCTTCCAATTCAACCAGCACTTTTTGTGTTGCAATGGTGCTTACCTGCTTGCCTACGTAATCGGGGGCGATAGGCAAATCACGATTGTATTTTCTGTCTATCAGTACCAATAACTCAACTTTAGCAGGCCTGCCAAAGCTTATCATGGCATCCAAAGCTGCACGTACAGAGCGCCCGGTAAATAGCACGTCATCCACCAGAATTACCTTTTTACCCTCAAGTATAAAAGGTACACGGGTTTCGCTGGCTTTTACGGGTGTTTCGCGCCTTCTGAAATCGTCTCGGTGAAAGGTAGTATCCAGTACACCGAAAGGGATGCTGGCTTTTAAGTCTTTTTCCAGGTTTTTGTGGATCATTTCAGCCAAAAACACTCCCCTTGGCTGCATACCCAAAATGGCTGAATTGCTAAAGTCGTTGTGATTTTCAATGAGTTGCTGACAAAGACGGCTAATGGTGAAATCAAGTAGGGCCGCATCAAGGATTATTTTCTTTTGCATAGTCAGCGGCACAAATATAGGAAA
>CAZVFM010000236.1:0-4265 GCA_964626095.1 uncultured Roseivirgaceae bacterium
TAGAATTGGTAGAAGGACGCGACTTTGACCTGCATCAATTTCCAACCGACTCCATGGCTGCATTGTTAAATGAAACCGCTTTGCATGCCATGGGATTCGAAAATCCCATTGGTGAGGTGATTGAAGACAATGGTCGGAAATGGCATGTAATCGGGGTGGTGAAGGATTTTGTTTTCACCTCTCCGCACCGGAAAATAGAACCGATTGTTTTGTTCGGTGGCGGGAAGCTTAAACGGGTATTTAACGTAGCGTACCTCAAATTAAATCCGGATAGACCAATTGCAGAGCATCTCGCCAGGCTCGAACAACTCGCAGCAAAATACAACCCGGAGTATCCTTTTGAGTACCACTTTGCCGATGAAGAATATTCACGGAAGTTTGATGACATGAAGAGGACTTTGCTTATCGCTACTCTGTTCACATCGGTGGCGATTGTGATAGCCTGCCTGGGCCTGCTCGGCCTTTCTACATTCATGATCGAATCGCGCACAAAAGAAATTGGAATCCGAAAAGTGCTGGGGGCAACCGTTACCAGCATCACCAAATTATTGTGCTGGCATTCTATCAAGCCAATCGGGCTCGCCATTCTGCTTTTCAGTCCTGGAGCCTGGTGGGCCATGAACTGGTGGTTGCAGTCGTTTGACTACCGCATTGAAATGCAATGGTGGATGTTTGTGGTTTCTGGATTGGCTACCGTGTTGATTGCCTTACTTACAATTGGCATTCAGACAGCCCGGGCCGCCTTCACGAACCCAGTGAATAGTTTGAGGAGTGAGTAGGTTGCACAAATTATGGTTGCGTCTATGTGTTTATAAACAATGGAATGGTTTTCTTGAAGTGTCCTACACCTCGAAGGTATAGGACACTTTTTCTTTTAATGAAATTCAACCTTATAGCTTAGTATAGGTATTAAAGGGGTCTGATAATGGGTTTTAATGCTTTCTGATTTCACATCATAAAACTTACCGAATACATTTTTACGGTTAAGCGCATTTTGGACATCAAGCGCAAGTGTGTGCGTGGCCTGTGGTCTATTGCGCTTTAAGCTTACACGAAGATCTGGCCTGAAGTAGTCAGGTAGTTTTAGTGAATATGCCTCCGTTTCGAAATAAACCGTGTAACCCTTTTCTTTTGACAGCTCAAAATTAATTGGGCTTTCCCGCAGTCCACCCAACCAAACCGTACGGAAGTTTATACCCAGACTTCTGTTTTTCGCCATGGCAAACTCTTTACCAGCTGTAAAAGTAGTGCTGTAATTTCCATTAAAGCGTGTGTTATACCATGTGCCATCTAAGCCTTTGAAATGGGATTCATATAAAGAAGAGCTTAATAGAAAATACATATCGTTATGCATGAAATGTTCTAAAGTAAACTCCAACCCGTAGTTTCTGCCTTCACCCTCACTTACCAAGTGTTGTGCAGGGAATCCCCATTGATTGTTCAGTATAGAAAAATTTCTTTCGGGGTCTGCACTTACCGGAACGTCAAACAATTCCTGATAGTAGGTCTCAATTTTTATTCTCAGGTAGCGGTTTAATGAACGATCGTAACCCAATATATAATGATGTGATTTGCTGAGTTCAAGATTTTTATTGGGCAAGTCAGCTCCTATGTATGTATCAGGTCTTGCAAAATAAGTTCCCAATGGCTGCACCTGACTGTGTAAACCATAACCAAAACTTACTGCCTGTAAATCGTTGATTTGATATTGCACAGAAGCGCGAGGCTCCAGGGATTGAGAGCCATTTAACATGAGACGATGATAGTGCAATCCCGCAACCGCTGACCATTTTTCTGAAAACCTGTAGTTCCATTGACTAAATGCCTGCACACTTTGTGTGTTACCTGAGTCATTAATAAATTCAAAGGGTACATCATCTTCATTAAGATAACGCAGCCTCAAGCCATAGTTCAATAGGTTTACATAGAAGCCACTGCGCATATTTAGTCGATTATTAATTTTCTGATTCAACACTGAGTTTAATGTAAGCTTGCGTTGAATAAATTTGTTCTCATAGTCAAAGTGCGATTGATACTCGTCATCCAGTTTAGTTTCTGTGGTGCCAATCTCATTTCCTGAAGCCATGATAGTCGTTTGTAAATGTGCGTTTTTACTGAGGATGATACCATGCTTAAATCCTACTGCACCTGTATTAGACACATAGTTCCAACTATAACGATCCCAATCCTCTTCCCATAAACTGGAGTCTTTCTTTGCCTGAAAATTTTGCCCACTTAATCCGCCAAAGCCAAAGATTGAAAAATTACCTGCCCTCTCTGTAGGCAGGTGAATATTAAAGGACAAATCCTGAAAATCAGTTACAGCATCACCAATATCTACACCCATCTTTGAAATCATGGAGAGTGTAGAATAACGATAATTTACCAGGTATGATCCTTTACCTCCACTTCGAAAAGGTCCTTCTGCCGCAACATCAAGCCCCAAAAAACCGGCCTGAACTGTGTATTCTTTTCTTTCATTATTTCCCTTTCTTAATCGCAAATCAAAAACACCTGAGAGCGCATTGCCATACTCGGCCGGAAAAGCACCGGTAAGAAAATCTGAATTGGCAAGCAGTTGTGAACTTAAGATCATGATGCCTCCCCCGGCAGAACCAACCGCTGCATAATGATTGGGATTGGGAATATCCACACCTTCCAATCTCCATAACAATCCATTTGGTGAATTTCCTCTTATAGAAATATTATTATTGCCATCATCGCTTTGCACTACACCTGCATAGGATGTAACCATACGCGCAGGGTCATTAATAGCGGCAGCAAACTTTTTTGTTTCTTCTACCGAAAAAGTTCTGGCACTTACAGTAGCCATATCATTTAGCGGTTTGTCTTTTTCAGTTGCTAGTATGACAAGCTCCTGCATTTTGATGATCTCTTCTTCTAATGGAATTGTAAGCACTACTTCCTTCCCGGAGTTGACAATGATATTGGGAAGAGTAAGCTCCTTGTATCCGATAAAGGATACTTTAAGGCTATGTGTACCGATGGGTACCTTACTTAAGCGGAAGTTACCATCGGCATCAGTAGCGGTACCAATCATGGGCTCAGAACCAATAACCACAACAGTAGCTCCAGGTAATGGTGTTTGTGAAACATGATCGATGATACTGCCTCGAATAGTTTGGGTTAATGGGGCCTGTGCATTGAGCTTACTGCTAACGAACAACAAGCCGAAATACAGCAGGAGCGCTAGTTTGATAAAATGATTGTTTTTCATGATTACGTTTGATTTCCTGTTTCTGACAATTGACAGACCGGATACCCCTACGCTTGTTGGAGAGAAATCAGAAAAATCTTAAGCCGGCTTTAAAGCCAAGCCAGGATTGCATCGTATAGTTGCCAGATTGATTTTGGTGTAGGTAGGCAGGAGTATAATAGGTGAATAGCTCAGGATAGTTGTTGTAATCGCTGCGGATTATTTGGAAGTTATATGTTGCACCTACAATTAATGACATTACTCTTGTTATTTTGAAATCTAGACCAAGATGTCCTTTGTTCAACAAGTTGATGGCCGGAGTAAAATCGCGTTGACTTATTTGCTGTGCGGTTAAATCTGCATACATCCTTATTCTCCTTTGTGGATTTGTTGAAGTTCCAAATCCATATCCAAAAGTCCAAAGAAATTTATCGCGCTCACCGGGTGTTAATCCGGCAAGCAAAATATTGTGCAATTTGGCAACACCAGTGCGCAAGGCAAGGTTATAGGTAATGATTTCATCTGTATATAAATCGGCTTTGTGGTAGCCTTTGAAGACTACCGTAAGAAAACCAAAGGGCACATGGCTTGCACTATCGGCAATATTGATAATACCCACTTGCGCACCGCGCGCCTTTTTGGCGTAATTTAAGGGCGCTATTTGCGCACCGTTCATCTCTTTAGAAACGAAATTGAAAAGCCCGGCTATTTGTATTCCTTCATACGATTTGTTTTGAATGTTGGTAAGTCCTGCTATGGCAGCTCCTTTCGAGTCGCGTGTTGAAAAATTGCTGAGACCGGCAATTCTCAAGCCATTGGCAGAACCAGAAGTGAGGTTAAGTAATCCGGCAATATGTACACCGCTGGCATTTTCTCCATGAAGATTTAGCAGACCACTAATTTGCCATGCTCGCGTTTCGCCTTCATTAAGATTAAGTAAACCGCCAATTTGCAAACCACTAACCACCGAGCGATTTAGATTTGCTAAGCCACCAAACTCTAAAACTGTGTTACCCATAGAATAGCCCCCTAAAATGTTTAGGGAGTA
>CAZVFM010000237.1:0-565 GCA_964626095.1 uncultured Roseivirgaceae bacterium
ATGGCCCTTTTTACTTTTTTGGCGAGCCAATCAACAGGTTTGCCTTTAAATTGTGCTTCGTCCATTTTGTTAAGGGGGGAGCCATCACCCGTTAGGGCAGAATAAGTAATGGGTGTGTGAATAAAACCGGGGCAAATCAGGCTTACCTTAATGTTATCTCGCCAGAGTTCTGCGCGCAGCGAATCAAAAAAACCATGCAGTGCGTGTTTGCTTGCAGCATACGCTGAGCGATAGGGAGTGCCTATAATACCAGTTACACTGGTATTTACTACAAAATGACCTGACTTACGTTTTAAAAAATGCGGAAGCAATGCTTTGGTAAGTGCAACGGTACCGAAAAAATTTACTTCCATCAATTGTCTGTCAACTTTAAGCAGTGTTTCCTTTGCAAGTCCCCTTTGGCTGATGCCTCCGTTATTTATTAGAATATCAATGTGCCCGTAAAACTGAATGGCCGCTTCTGTAGCAAGTGCCAGGGTATCGGTTTGTGTGAGGTCAAGCGGAAGTATTTCTATATTGTTTTGATGTTCTTCTTTGCAATTGCCCTTTACCCTTTCGAGTTCTT
>CAZVFM010000237.1:575-4247 GCA_964626095.1 uncultured Roseivirgaceae bacterium
AAAGAATTAGTCGTGCACCTGCCGATGAAAGTTCATACGTCATGGCTTCACCAATACCTGAAGATGCACCTGTAATCCAGATTACTTTATTTTTTAGGTTACTCATGCTTTATCAGAAGTTTTTAATTTTTTGCTCTTCGGCAAAAACCCAGATGGTATAAATACCCAGTGCTGTGCCAACAGGAAAGATAAAAAGTTTCAAACACCCCAATACCATTAAAAGAATCATTCCCCAATTTTTATTATTCCTTATAGCTACAGCTCCAATAAATGAAGGGAGTGAGTAAATGATTATGACTACTGCTACCAGTAAATTGAAAAACTTACCAATAAGGTTTACAATCCAGGCCTCATTTCCTGCTTCTTCAGCCAATATTGGAAACAGTGTAGAAAAAAGGGCAATGGCCATCAAACCAAAAAAAAGATTCAATAGACCTGATATAATGTAAAGTATGCTGAGAATTTTTTTGTGTGCTTCCATGGCATTAATGTCTATTATTTTCGTTCGTAAATTACATAGTTAAAACTATACTTATGCTTTTCGTCAGCGCTATGCTTTATTCTTGAAATCTCTTTCCACTCCTCCTTGCTAAATGACGGAAAGTAGGTATCACCTTCAATGCTTGCATTTATTTCTGTAAGATACAATCTTTGCGCAAGGGGAAGGCATATGGTATAAATTTCTGCACCACCAATAATGAATAATTCTGTTTCACCACTTTCTTTGGCAAAATCTATAGCAGAATCGATGTCATGAAAAACCAGGCATCCGGAGGCGCTGAAGTTTTTTTGCCTTGTAACCACCATATTTATTCTGTCGGGTAATGGCCTGAATTTTTTCGGGATGGAATCATAATTTTTTCTACCCATAATTACATGATGGCCCCGGGTGGTTTGCATAAAGTACTTCATGTCATCCGGCAAATGCCAGGGCAGGTCATTGTTTTTACCAATGATAAGGTTTTGTGAAAGAGCGGCAATGAGTGAAATTGTCATGATAAGTCAGGCGTTTCACGAAACAAGTAAAAACATGCTAATAATTAAATTTTATTTCCTCTAAAAAACTCCCCAATATTCATTCTCTTTTTTCCTTCAGCCTGAAGCTCTTCGATGGCTATCCATTCATCGGATGTTCTGATGTAAAGATAAGTTTTATTATCGGTCTTGATTTTTCCAGCGCTCTTGTTATCAGGCATCATATGTCTTGCATCTAGCGACCCGAGGCTAATTTTCTTTGTTTTGAAAATCTTATAATGTTTTCCGTTCAACATAGTCCAGGCGGCAGGGTAGGGGCTGAGTCCTCTTGTAAAATTGATGATTTGTTCAGCAGAAGTATTCCAATTGATTTCGCAGTTTTCTTTGAAAATTTTTGGCGCGGTCTTAATCTCCCCCTTTGTATGTTGTGGACTGGTTTTTACTTCAGACATTTCAATTTTTTGTACGGTTTTAAGCACAAGCCCTGCACCTTTATGCATAAGCCTTTGGTATAAGCTACCTGCATCATCTTCGTTATATATGGATTCCTTTTCTTGTAAGATGATGTTTCCGGTATCAATTTCATGCTGAAGAAAAAAGGTAGTCACACCTGTTTCTTTTTCACCATTAATGATGGCCCAATTGATGGGTGCTGCTCCTCGGTACTGTGGGAGCAAGGAAGCATGTAAATTGAAAGTGCCCAATTCGGGCATGTTCCAAACTATTTCAGGAAGCATCCTGAATGCAACAACAACCTGAAGATTGGCCTTGTAAGATTTGAGTTCCTCTGCAAAGGTTAACGATTTTAAATTTGTAGGCTGTAATACTGGAATGTTATGTTTTATCGCAGCGACTTTAACCGGACTGTGTGTGATTTTTTGACCTCTGCCCTGGGGCTTATCAGGAGCAGTAATTACCGCAACAATATTGTACCCGTGTGATACTAATATTTCCAGGCTGGGCACAGCAAAATCAGGAGTACCCATAAATATGATGCGTAAATCAGGCATGCGTCAATTTTCTTGCTGCAAATATGATTTAAAAAGATAACTTTCATGAATATTACTTCAATTATGAATAAAATCACCTATGCAATCGGAGCCCTTTCGTCCATGTCTTTTGTACTGGGCTGGACCTTCGCCATACTGAATCTTCCCGGTGCTACTGAATTATCAAGTTATGGGTTTCTTGTTTTCGGATTTGTATTTATGCCTTTGCTGGCATTTGCCCGCTATCGATTGGGTTTGCAAAGGCAAAGAATGGAAAGACTCACGTTTAATTTTGCTTTTATCAGCTCTCTACTTATTGCCATCTCCATTTTATTCAAGTTAATGCATTTACAAGGCGCTGAAAAACTGATGCTTACCGGTGCAGTAATTTTCACCTTCGTGTTTATTCCGCTTTTGTTTATCAGTTTATATAAAAATGCACGCGCATGATTTATCTCCAATAGAAAATCTAATCTTTTCGATTTTCAAGTAGCTTAAGCATGGCAAGGTATTCATCACGAAGTCTCGCTGCTTCAATGAACTCAAGTTCTTTGGCTGCTTTTTCCATTTCCTTCCTGATTTTGTTAGCCATTTTTTCAATGGCCGCTTTGTCCAGATAAGCCATCACCGGATCAGCAGCCAATGATTTTTCCTCGTCTTCTATATAGTAATTAGGTGTAGTTTTTTTGGAGTCAGCTACTTTGGTTTGACCGAGAACAGCTTCTTTGGATTTAATGATTGTTTTAGGTACAATACCATGTTCTTCGTTATACCCTATTTGTCTGCTTCTCCTTCGATTGGTTTCGTCAATGGCTCTTGCCATTGAATCTGTTATTTTATCAGCATACATAATCACCATGCCGTTTTCATTTCTTGCGGCACGACCAATGGTTTGAACAAGAGAGCGTTGGTTTCGTAAAAATCCTTCTTTGTCTGCATCCATAATGGCCACCAATGAAACTTCCGGCAAGTCTAAGCCCTCACGCAATAAGTTTACGCCAACCAGCACATCAAACACTCCGAGGCGTAGTTCCCTTAAAATTTCAACACGATCGAGTGTATCTACCTCAGAATGAATATAGCGGCACTTTATGCCAACATTGTCCAGAAATTTACTGAGTTCTTCCGCCATGCGTTTGGTAAGTGTAGTAACCAATACCCTTTCGTTCTTTTCTACGCGCAGATGAATTTCTTCAAGTAAATTATCAATTTGGTTGAGACTAGGCCTTACTGAAATTTCGGGATCAAGCAATCCGGTTGGGCGAATAAGTTGCTCAACTACTACACCTTCCGATTTTCTCAATTCATACTCAGCCGGTGTAGCACTCACATAGATTACCTGGGGGTACATTGATTCAAATTCGTTGAAAGTAAGCGGACGGTTGTCCAGCGCGGAGGGCAATCTAAAACCAAAGTCTACCAGGTTTACCTTGCGTGAACGATCACCACCCCACATGGCCCTTACCTGCGGTATGGTTACATGGCTTTCATCAATGACCATAAGGTAATCATCGGGGAAATAATCAAGCAGACAGAATGGTCGGCTACCCGGATTTCTTCCATCAAAGTATCGCGAATAGTTTTCTATTCCGGAACAATAACCAAGTTCGCGCATCATTTCCATATCAAACTCTGTACGTTCTTTAATTCGCTTGGCTTCCAGATGCCTTTTTTCAGATTCAAATAATTCTACCTGAAGTACCATGTC
>CAZVFM010000238.1:0-4194 GCA_964626095.1 uncultured Roseivirgaceae bacterium
TAAATGAAGGTTTATACCCTTTTTACATTTTGCATCAAACGGTAATTATTGCTATAGGCTATTATATCTGCCAACTCAACTGGAGTATTATGGCTAAGTTCTGGTCAATTGCAGCACTTACACTCATTAGTTGTATTGCCTGCTATCTTTTATTGATACGACCATTTAATGTAATGCGTCTTTTGTTTGGAATGAAACCGAAACAAACGACATCTCTGACATCAGTAAAAAGAAATAAATTAAAAACTGCCGCTTAATTATCGTAACCATGAAAAAAATAATGATTTATACACTGCTTTGCTTATTAATGGGAATGAGCGTTGCCTTTGTTTCTTGCAGCACACAAACATATATGGGCAGATGGATAAAGTGGCGCGCTTCTGATATTCTCGATCATGAAAAATTTCCATTCTACTCGTTTTCATCTTCGGATCAACCCTTTCACTTTATTGTTGCTCAAACATCAATTTCAGACACCATTCTTATCCATAATAAAAAAAGTCAACAATCACTGCGGGATTTTCTCATTACATCCAATACAACCGCTTTGCTGATCATTAAGCATGATACTTTGCTATACGAAGGATACTTTAATGGCTATACACGGGAATCCATCAATACATCATTTTCAGTTGCCAAGTCTATTACCTCGTTGATGGTTGGCAAGGCCCTGGAGCAAGGCTTAATAAAAACAATTGAAGACCCCATAACCCATTACCTTCCTGAATTAAGACAAGCTGATATAAAATATGACAGTGTAACCATAGAGCATTTGTTAAATATGCGCAGTGGCATACAGTTTAAAGATCATGACCTGCCTTGGGGAGATAAGCCTAAGGCATACTATCATCCCAGACTAAGAGAACGAATTAGCGAATTACCTATTAAGTTTGAGCCAGGCAGTGGATTTCAATACAACTCTTATAATCCTATTGTTATAGGAATGCTGCTGGAAAGTGTCACTAATCAATCACCGGCAAAATATTTTGAAGAAACCATCTGGAATAAGTTGGGCATGGAGTTCTCGGGGTCATGGAGTTTTGATAGTGATGAATCGCTCATGACAAAAATGGAAAGCGGCTTGAATTTGAGGGCGATTGACTTTGCTAAATTCGGCAGACTTATACTTAATCATGGGCAGTGGGACGGAACTCAAATTATTTCTTCAGACTGGATGGATGAAAGTGTTAAAATCTCATCAGAACATAAAATTCCAGAATTTGGCGATGAGATCTTTTACGAAAAATTTTGGTGGCTACATAGTAAGGACCAAAAGCATGCGTACATCATTTCCGGATGGGGGCACCTGGGTCAATACTTATATGTCTTCCCCGATGAAAAAATAATTATCGTGCGGATGGGAAAAGACCTGGGCAAGGTTGATTCATGGAAAAATATATTTTTACAACTTGTGAAGCATACAAATTAACCATTGATTAATAGGAATAAATCTTCGCAACATTCCCAAAATCCTGATTTCTGATTTAATTTTCTTACCCACCTTCAGTTCATGTTAAACCTTTTATATATTCGGCCACTTAAAGACAAGCTATGAGAAAGTATTTACTGCTTGGTTTAGCCCGGCAGCTACTTGGAGTTTGTCTATTTGTTGGCTTAAGCTTTAGTGTGTTTGCTGTAAACCCCAGAGCTGAGAGGGGAATATTAGACCTTAAAGAATGGGATTTTCACAATGGCAAAGCCCCCCTAAATGGCTATTGGCGTTTTTATGATAATGAACTCCTAAGGTCAGTTCCTCAGGAAAGCAGGGACGCATTGCTGGTGGATTTTCCTAAGATTTTTAATGATATAAGAGAAAAGCAAACCGGACAAGGGATTGCCACCTATAGTTTAAGTATCATCCTGCCAAACCATTCAGACAGTCTGGCGATGGAGATACCGCAGATTTATAGCTCGTATGAGCTGTGGGTTGATGAAACCCTTATCGCAAGTAATGGAAAGGTAGGGGTTAGTGAGCAAGAATCAGTGCCTCAATGGATGCCCCAAACCGTTTCGTTTTTACCGACTAGTGATACAATTAATATCAGGCTGTTGATTTCAAATTTCCATCACAACATTGGAGGAATAAAAGAGCCAATATTTTTAGGAACAACCAATTTGCTTCAGGCGCAACGCAACCTGGCTGTAAAAAGTATTTTAGCTGAAGCAGGTATTTTGATTTTAATTGGAGTGGTGGCCTTTTTCTTATTCATTGTCACAGCTACACGTGGAATCATTTTTTATTTTTCAATGCTTTGTATCTCATGGGCGATACGCGCACTGTTTTCAAATCTTTATGTAAGCATTGCCTTTTATCCGGAATTCAGTTGGAATGCGATGATACGAATAGAATACATTACGCTGTACCTTACCATGACATGGGCCATTTTATTTTTAGGGAGAATTTTTGCTGAAGAGGGTCACAGAATGGTAAAGTATTTTTTTGTAGGTGCAAATATTTTCTTTATCGTCTTTACACTTTTTATTGAACCTTTATATTTTACAAAATGGCTGCCTGCATATCTTATTATGACGGTCTTACTTTTAATTTATGCGCTTATTGTCATCATAAGGGCCTTGGTCAATGAACGTGCCGGTGTTTGGTACCTTACCTTAAGCATTTCACTCGGCATATGTATTTATGCTTACGACCTTTTTGTTTACCAGGGCGTATTTGAATACAACCCCATAATACTCAGCACAGGATATATATTGATTTTTTCAATGCTTGCAATGGCGCTGTTATATAAAATCAATGTGTTTAAAAACAAAAAGCATGACGATGTCATGCGATTTGAAGATTATTATAAGACCAATAAATCAAAATAATTTTCTAAGTCTGTTTGGGCAGGAAGCTTATGTCCACATAGTATTTTTTCGGATTCGCATAATCTACATATACAGTAACTTCTTTTCCTGTTGGCACAAAAGAAGTTGGATCAAACCAAATATTTTCACTTTCATAAGTGTGTATTGTGTTGTTTGCAGTATCATGTCTTTGACAAGTAATCCTGAATGGATTACGACCGTTGACCGTTAAACTTCTGTTGATATTTACACCGGCTACAGTAGCAGTAATTTTTTGACCACTTTTTAGTAAGAATTCCCTTTGCTGATTGGCCTTTCTTTGATAAATAAATCCACCTGCACCTACAGCAAAAAACACAAATCCCAAGCCTCCAAAAATTAAAGGAAATAACCACAACGAAGTAAAATCATTCAGCTCTCCTTTTTCAGGATTGCCCTCGGGGTGCATAACCTTAACAATTTCATTGATATCATAGGATGGAGGCGAAGAACCAACACTTGATCTAAAAGTATAAGTATTGCCATCGTTGCCGGTGTATTCAACTATTGGGTAATATGTGTAGGAGTCATCACTTGAGCTTTGGTCGAAATCAATCACCATACCCTCAACCTGAACGTAGGTATTGCTTTTTTCTTGGGAAGAAGACGCTACAAAGCCAGCAATGATCATGAACACAAGGCCAATTAGCAGGAAAATGGAGAACATTAATCGAAGTTGTTTCATAAGGTTTGGGTTTTTAGGTATCCTAAATCTAGGAAGTTTTTGTAATTTCATTCTTATGAAACATAACATTTTGGTCCTTCTATTGTATTGTCTGATTTGTGGCTCATCTTGCAGCACCGACAAAACCGAAAGTATCATCTGGAAATCAGTTGAAAAAGATCTTCAGGCAAAACTCATCCTGACCGAAGATGGTGAAACAATCGATTTGCCAGAAGGCCATTTTCTCTTTACACGCAGCTTGAGCATGGACGGAAAGAAAAACATTACCATCCGTGGCAAAGGAATGGATAAGACTGTTTTTTCTTTTAAAGATCAGCAGGAGGGAGCAGAGGGTTTAAAAATCAGCAATGGAGTTAATATTGTTTTAGAAGATTTTACTGTGCTCGATGCGGTGGGAGATAACATTAAAGTAAGCGATACCGATGGCATTACTTTCAGAAGAATCAACGCCTCATGGAGTGGTGGCCCTAAAACTACTAATGGTGCTTATGCCATTTATCCTGTGCTTTGCAAAAATGTTTTGATAGAGGAGTGTATTGCCAGTGGTTCTTCTGATGCCGGTATTTATGTTGGCCAAAGCGATAGCGTGATCATTCGCAACAACATTGCTTTTCAAAATGTGGCAGGTATTGAATCTGAAAACTCAAAATGGGTTGAGATATATG
>CAZVFM010000239.1:0-4155 GCA_964626095.1 uncultured Roseivirgaceae bacterium
AGAAATACTAAACAACAAAAAATTCAATTTAACTAAGAGATATTTCAGAATTCGATTAGAAATAAGTCACTACCCAAACAACTTCACATCCAAAATCTTATCCCTGGTAATTTTATAGAATTCCTGATGTATATTAAACACAGGCTCACCTTCTGCCGGTTTTACTTTTACGTAACTTCCATCCTCCTGCATGACGTATGAGTTATAGTTATCTTTTAGGTTATACCGAATATTATTTGCAGCTTGTTTCTTAAGTATATCCGCTTCTAAAAGAAAGAGTGACTCTATCCTTCGGTCAAAACTTCTTACCATAGCATCTGCACTACCAATATAAACTTTAGGATCACCCGTATTATGGAAGTAGTAAATCCTGGAGTGCTCCAAATACTCACCTACAACTGACCTCACTTCTATATTTTCACTTAATCCTGTTCGCCCGGGTCGCAAGCAACACATACCCCTGATAATAAGCTTGATGGGTACTCCGGCTTTAGAAGCATTGTATAACTCATCAATCAACTCCTTATCCTGCAGCGAGTTTATTTTTATTGCAATTCCTGAAGGTTGGCCAGCCAGGGCATTTTCAGCTTCACGCTTAACCATATTACAGAGTTGTATGCGCATATCACGCGGAGAAGTCACCAGGTTGCGATAAGTACTGGGTTGAGAATGGCCAGTAATAACATTAAAAAACTCCGACACATCATTTGCATAGGCTTCGTTTGTACTAAGCAAGCCAATGTCTGTATACAATCTCGAGGTTACTTCATTATAGTTTCCACTAGAAAGATGAACATAACGTACTACACGGTCGTTAGGCTCTTTTCTTACTATAAGCAACAGTTTAGTATGCGTCTTTAAACTACTAACACCATAAATAACAAAGCAACCCGCCTTTTGAAGACGTTGGGCCTCACGAAGATTATTTTCTTCATCAAAGCGTGCCTTCACTTCAAACAAAACCGAAACGTGTTTACCATTTTCGGCTGCACGATGCAAAGCAGCAGTAATACGTGAATCTCTGGAAACACGGTAGATGGTAATTTTTATTGAAAGCACATGGGGGTCATCTGCCGATTTCTCCAATAATTCAACAACAGGTTCAATGGAATTATAAGGATGGTGCAAAAGAATATCACGTTCCTTCAATGCTTCGAAGAGATCTATATCATCGCCATCAGGATAATTCAATGGCTTAATTGGTGGTGGAACAGAAGCCCTCTTACTTTTAAATTCTTTGTGATTAAATATTTGTTGTAAACCCGTATAGTCTATTAAACTATTTGAAGGAGTGACAAGTATATTGTATTCGTCTATATCCCATTGGATTTTGAGCATGCGCATCATCCATGGATCAGGATTTTCGTTCACTTCAATGCGTACCACCCGCCCCCTTCTTCTTGTTTTAAGTTTTCTCCTCAACTCTTCAAGGAAGTTTGCTTCTATGTCTTCGCTTTCATCCAAAGTAAAATCACCGTTTCTGTTGATCCGGAAAAGATCAATACTTAGTACATCCACATTTCGAAAGAGATGATGAATATTTGCCCTTATAATTTCTTCGATAGGTACAAAAGATATAAATGGCTCACCTGATCTTTCTTCCTCCAATTCATAAAATCTGCTAAGGTTGCTAGGTACTTGAATGAATGAAACTTTGCGAAGGTTAGCATTATCTTCTTTGTTTTTGGTAACCACCCCAAATAACAAACGATTGTTCTGCAACACAGGAAAAGTATGGTAAGTATCAAACAACATTGGCGTAAGCATCGGATAAATTATTCTCACGAAATACTCATCAACCTTGGTTTGTTGTTCAATACTTAACTCACTATAGTAAGTTATGGAGAAATTATTCTTTTCAAATAATGAAAATAAACTTTGTGAGTAGAGCTCATGTTGCGCATTTACGAAATTGCGCATTTCGGTGAGAAATAACTTACGAAAAGGCTCTTCCCGTAAGCCACTATAATCATAACGCTCTTTTCCGTAATCCAGGTAATTATAAAGTGAACCTAGTCTTATCGTACAAAATTCATCCAGGTTATTGGATGTAATGGAAAGAAACTTTAGTCTATCAAAAACACTTCGCTCAGGATGTCTGGCTTGATCGAGCACACGGTAATTGAACTGTAGCCAACTAAGGTCACGACTGATGTAATTACTCGAAGCAACTTGTTGCAATACTTTATCACTAACCTCCACTGCCTGGCTCATGCTATAAAGCTATTTTTGCGCTTAAAATTACACATCTATGCGTGCATACTTAGCATTTTTCTCTATAAAATCCCTGCGAGGAGCTACCTCATCTCCCATTAACATCGAAAACAAGTGATCGGCTTCAGCAGCAGAATCAATAGTAACTAATTTCAGACTTCGTGTATTTGGGTCCATGGTAGTACTCCATAATTGTTCAGGGTTCATTTCTCCCAAACCTTTGTAACGCTGTAAGTTTACTGAGTCTTCCTTACCGCCAGCCAATTCTTTTACAATTACATCGCGCTCAGCTTCTGTCCAGCAGTATCTTTCTTCCTTACCTTTCTTTATTAAATAAAGCGGTGGCAGCGCAATGTATACGTAACCCTTTTCAATTAATTCGCGCATGTATCGAAAAAAGAATGTAAGAATCAGTGTTCTTATGTGGCTACCATCCACATCCGCATCTGTCATAATAATAATCTTATGGTACCTGAGTTTATCCATATTCAATGCCTTGTTATCATCGGCACGACCAAAACTCACACCCAATGCGGTAATCATGTTCTTGATTTCATCATTCTCGTAAATCTTGTGTTCTTGCGCTTTCTCCACATTTAAAATTTTTCCGCGCAATGGAAGAATGGCCTGGAAAGTTCTGTCCCTACCCTGCTTGGCAGAACCACCTGCTGAATCTCCCTCAACAAGATATAGCTCGCAAACACCAGGATCAGTGCTTGAACAATCGGCCAGTTTACCAGGTAGTCCGGTGCCACTTAATATATTTTTACGTTGCACCATTTCACGCGCCTTTCGCGCTGCATGTCGGGCCTGAGCAGCAAGGATCACCTTATTGACGATCATTTTCGCTTCTTTGGGATGTTCCTCCAAATAATATTGTAGTGCTTCACCAACCGATTGATCAACCGCACCCATAGCATCAGAGTTACCTAATTTGGTTTTGGTTTGACCTTCAAATTGAGGCTCTGCAATTTTCACTGAAATAACTGCGGTTAGCCCTTCACGAAAATCATCTCCATTAATCTCAATTTTAACTTTATCCAATAAACCCGAGCGATCAGCGTAATTCTTCAGTGTTCGTGTAAGGGCTCTTCTGAAACCTGCTACGTGCGTGCCACCTTCAATGGTATTAATATTGTTTACATAACTTACCAATGTCTCAGTAAATGAGCTGTTGTAACTCAAGGCAATCTGAACAGGAATATCACCTTTGTCATTCTCTATATAAATTGGCTCAGGAATAAGCTTTTCTCTGGTTGAATCAAGGTACTCCACAAACTCTTTGAGGCCACCCTCAGAATAAAAGAACTCCGTCTTGGGATTTCCTTCTTCATCTTTTTCTCTCAGGTCCTTTAACAATATCTTAATCCCTGAATTGAGAAAGGCCAATTCTCGCATGCGCGAAGCCACCGTTTCAAAACTATATTCACTCACAGTGAATATCTGATTATCTGGTTTAAAGGTAACAGTCGTGCCACTTTTATCAGATTCGCCTATTGTTTTTACGGGATATTGCGGCACACCGCGCTCATATTCCTGTTGAAAAATCTTCCCTTCTCTGAAAACAGTCGCGGTAAGATGCTCTGATAGCGCATTCACACAGGAAACACCCACACCATGCAGACCACCAGAAACCTTATAGGTATTCTTATCGAATTTGCCACCGGCATGAAGTACAGTCATTACCACTTCAAGTGCGGAACGCTTTTCCTTTTCATGCATGTCGGTAGGTATTCCCCGACCATTGTCCTCTACAGTTACCGAATTATCCGCATTGATGGTAATCTGTATCTCATCACAGTAGCCACCGAGCGCCTCATCTATGGAGTTGTCGACCACCTCCCAAATCAAGTGGTGTAAGCCCTTTGCGCTTACGTCTCCTATGTACATGGCGGGCCTTTTTCTTACGGCCTCTAGACCTTCTAAAACCTGGATATTACT